>NZ_JAUPTE010000074.1:0-32355 GCF_036701705.1 Microcoleus sp. w1-18aA5
ACTTTGGCATTTGGGAATACTTTTTTGATAACTTTAGGGAATCCTCCCCACATATCAACACTGACTTCCTCAACTTGCTCACGAACCTCAATTGCTTGTTGCACTTCTGACTTGAATGATTTTTTCACAGCGATGAGAATCAATCATCTCAATTAAATTACCTTCGCCCAGGTCACTCACAACAGTAACAAAATTTCCTTGACCTTTTCGCATACTTATCTCATCCAGACCAATTTGTTTAACCCGTTGCCAATTCGGTTTTTTTTAGGGTGTTTACCTGCTTAAATATTCCTTTTATTTCGTCATAACTCAGTCCTTCTTCTCGTCCAATTTGCTCCATGCTCGATTGTTTAACACGCTCATAAATATTTTGTTTATATCGTTGAGTATGCCGTCTTTTAACGTCCCAACAATCTAATTTTTCTGTGGGATACCGTTGACATATAGGACAGTAAAACTGCCGTCGTGGGATTTTTAGATATACAGGACGACCAAAAACCGACAAATCTCTTACTAAAATTGGTCGATTTTGATGCAGTTTTTCGGTAGGATTGTTACAATGATGACAAACAATTCTTTCTGATAAAATGCTCAGTCCCAAGAAAATTTTTCCCTCAACTTGAGTACAAGTTTCAACCCTGACTCCAGGCAAGGCTAATAGATAGTCTAGATGGAAGCTCATAACGGTAAATGTATTAGTAGGTACATTTTACACCATAAACTCAGGAGAGCCTCGCATTTTATCATAAATTGAAAAGAGCGATCGACCTTATATAATAGAAACTTGTTACGATCGCCCTTTATCCCCCTATCATGCTTCAAATCCGCCGTCGTCCCCCCAGCACATCCGTCTCCGTACTCTACCTCAGCTACCAAATCGCGGTACCCGACGCCGAACCCCAGCACATTCTCGAAGAAATCGTCTGGGAAAAAGAAGCCGAAGTAGCCCAAAAGCGCGATCGCACTCCCTTATCCGAACTTCACAAAAAACTCCCCTTCGCACCGCCAACTCGCGACTTTCTTGCCGCCCTTAAAAACGGCAAAACCACACCCGCTATCATCGCCGAAGTCAAAAAAGCTTCTCCCAGTAAAGGCGTAATTCGCGAAGATTTCGATCCGGTGGCGATCGCCCTAGCTTACCAACAAAACGGCGCTAGCTGCATCTCCGTACTCACCGATGAAAAGTTTTTTCAAGGTAGCTTCGACAACCTCGCTAAAATCCGTGCCGCCGTCGATTTACCCTTACTTTGCAAAGAGTTTATTATCTATCCCTACCAAATTTATCTCGCCCGCATTCACGGCGCTGATGCCGTACTTTTAATCGCCGCCATTCTGTCTGATAAAGACTTACAATACTTTGTCAAAATTGTCAAGACTTTGGGCATGACAGCTTTAATAGAAGTTCACACTCTCGAAGAACTCGATCGAGTATTAACCCTAGAAGGCGTTAACCTGATCGGCATCAACAACCGCAACCTAGCAGACTTTTCCGTCAGTTTAGAAACCACCAGCCAACTATTAGCCTCCCGCCAAACCGAAATCCAAGCAAAAGGCATCCTCATCGTCAGCGAGTCAGGAATCCACACTCCCGACGACCTCGCTAAACTTGCCACCGCCGGAGCCGAAGCCGTCCTCATCGGCGAATCTCTGGTCAAGCAGCCCGATCCGGGCGCCGCTTTAGCCTCCCTTGCCGATCACCCTCCCAGCCTGTGAAAGGCGAGACCGCTTGACAAAGCACCCTTAATTCTGATAAAAAATGATTAAGTAGGTAAATAATGAGAATTTCTAGCCTGCATCGACTCAAGCGCTACTGTAAAAAAGAAATAGCACTGAAAGCTATATTGCATAGAAATATTTTGCCAGAAAGCAATTAAATCTATTCTGTAAGCCTGTCGATCGCAAAATTTAGCGTGTGCAACGCCCCCAGCCCCGAATATTTGATCGGCAAAGCAGGGGTTATTGTACGGTTAGAAAACAAATAAAAAATCGGGCATCTAATGTTCACCTGTGATGCCTCATGCAATTGCAATGGGGTGTCGGTTCGCTGAGGTATGTTAGCTTTCATGGAGCCAATCCCCCTTCCTTCGTACATTCATTATGAATTGCTACTTCAATTGTTAGAACGCAAAACGATGTTTGCTGTCAGTCCACAATCGCCGCAGCAGCAACAAGTACACCAACTTATTATTACACTGCGTAAAGCCCTTGCCATTCAAAAGCAATTAGAACAAAGCTGCGAGCGATCGAACTTAGCGGTAGAACATCGCTGGTCTCTAAATGAAATTAACCACAAGGGAGTTAAAAGTTAAAAAACTTAGAGTAGCGACGTGACGTATCGTATTTGATTTATTCTATATAACTCCCACAGAAAAACTTAGGACAATATCATGGACAACAAATTAATGCTGATGATTCCCGGCCCGACGCCGGTACCTGAAGCGGCCTTGTTAGCGATGGCAAAACACCCGATGGGCCACCGCAGCAAGGAATTTGACGGGATTTTTGCAGAATGTACGGAAAACCTCAAATGGCTGCACCAAACAAAAAGTGACGTGCTGAGTTTAACGGTTTCTGGTACCGGCGCAATGGAAGCTGGGATAATTAATTTCTTGAGTGCGGGCGATCGAGTTTTAGTCGGATGCAACGGCAAATTTGGTGAACGTTGGGCTGAAGTCGCCGAAGCTTATGGTTTAAACGCCGAAATTATTAAAGCCGAGTGGGGCCAACCTTTAGACCCCGAAAACTTCCGCGAAAAACTCGAAGCAGATACAGAGAAGCAAATCAAAGCTGTCATCATCACCCACTCGGAAACCTCTACCGGCGTCCTCAACGACCTCGAAACCATCAACCGCCACGTTAAAGCCCACGGTGAAGCTTTAATTATGGTCGATGCTGTCACTAGCTTAGGCGCTGTCAATATTCCGATGGACGCTTGGGAAATCGATGTCATTGCTTCGGGTTCTCAGAAAGCTTACATGATTCCTCCAGGTTTGGGTTTTGTGGCCGTCAGTCCCAAAGCTTGGGAAGCTTACAAAACTGCGAAACTGCCCCGCTATTATTTGGATTTGGGCAAATATAGCAAAGACGCTGCCAAAAATACGACTCCTTTTACTCCCCCTGTCAATATGTTTTTTGCCCTGCAAGCATCGCTGCAGATGATGAAAACAGAAGGGTTAGAAAATATTTTCGCGCGGCACAAACGGTTGATGACAACTACTCGCGCTGCTGTAAAAGCTTTAGGTTTGCCGTTGTTTGCTGCTGACGATGCCGCCAGCCCTGCGATTACTTCGGTTATGCCGCCAGCATCCGTAGATGCTCAAAAAGTGCGGACTTTGATGAGAAAGAGATTTGACATTGCTCTCGCCGACGGACAAGACCATTTGAAAGGTAAAATCTTCCGAATCGGTCATTTGGGCTTTGTGTGCGATCGCGATATTCTAGCAGCAATTTCCTCTTTAGAAGTAGTGTTGCAAGAATTGGGTCATGAAGGCTACACTCCTGGTGCCGGCGTTGCCGCTGCTGCCAAGTTCTTGGCTGAATCCTAATCCAAGTTATTAAAGGATTTTGGATTTTGGATTCTCTCTAAAATCTAAAATCCTTTTAATATGCTTCGGATAACCAATCAAAGATTTTATCCAACTGTTCGAGAGTGACTAAACCGTATTGCCACAGAACCATCGGCAAGGAATTCGGGTCTTTATCGCGCTGCGGCTGTTTGTCACCGCCACGACGTTCAGCGACAGCAATTGACGCGGGCGAAATTGCCAAATCTTCTTGTAAAAAGCGAATTAATCGAGTGTATTTAGCGGGTGCCATGTGATTTCACCTCTAAGTATAGGACACCATTTTCTGATGTGAACCTGATGTTTTTGATGAGTAATAAGCCAGTTTTAAATTTGTCTTGTTACCGTTGATAGCTTTTAAAACGCTATTAGCGGTTGAACTGCCAAACGTAATGCTGAGTGCTACTGTAAAGCTAACCTTTCCCAAAAAGTGAAAGGTTTTGCAATTTTCCTGATGTCGGCCCGATCGACTTGCGATCGCGATCGAACCTAAACTGAATACCTCGGCATCTTTGCAGCGCGAATCAGAATAAATTCTGCTACCTAAAACTACTAAACCAAGTTCAGAGTTTAACTTCATCTGCCAAAATGCAGAATCCGCAAATCTACTTCGACAAAATTAGTTAGATATTTCGATCAAACCCGAAACTGCTACCAGAAGTTAAGTTTGCCAATTCCCGCCAATTAACTTGGCTCGTAGCATATTACTTTAGATAGGTTTAGTAGATTTACCTCGATCGCCAGAACTTCCAGAGAATTTCTTTTCGTGTTGCTACACCTTGAGGCTGAGTATCGTCTCTCAGGATTGGTAACGAGTCGCTGACTCGTCTCATACCTGCGACCAACCATCTACAGCTTCCGGAAACAAGCTCAAGTCCTGACTGACTGAGATCGACATCGTAGCAAATCTTTGGGTGTTTGTACTGAATCTTACATTAATATCTTAACAAATTTAATCAATTTTTGTAAAGTTTCTAAATTTTCGCCGGTATTCCGAAGGTAGGGGGATCTCTGGGCGATGCAAACCGGGGGATTTTGTCTGTCTCCAGCTTTTACTTACTGAAACAGTCCGAAGTTTTACTGGAAAAACTCGATTTCAATACGATCGCCCACTTTGACACCGAGTTCAGCAGCTCGCCCGCCCCGAAGTTCAATAACTCGATCGACAGCAGTATCGGGCCCGTAGGTAGGACAAGGATCTGCAGTACAAGGAGGTGCAGAAACTTCGATCGCCTCAACCACCCCATCCCGGATAAAAATCATATCCAGAGAAATCTTGCAATTTTTCATCCAAAAATTGACCCGCCGCGTCGGTTTAAACTCAAACAGCATTCCTCTGTCATCCGGCAAAGAAGTTCTGTACATTAAACCCATAGCCTGTTGTTCCGGTGTTTTCGCCACTTCGAGTTCGATTGGGCGATCGCCTATCCGAGCTCTAGCAGCAACAGGCAGCACTTGACCCGATGTTTTCGCCGTCGGAGACTGATCCGCCAAAATACCAGTAGCACCAGCATTCGCGACAGGTAAAGTCGGCGAACATCCCAGCAAAAATATACTTACTCCAATACCGAGCAAATTAGTTAAATAACTCATAATGATTTTAGATTTTAGATTTTAGATTTTAGATTGGGCATAGGGCATGGGGCATAGGGCATGGGGCATGGGCATTGTTGACTAATGACTAATGACTAATGACTTCTTCAAGCTTCCCGCATCACATAGCCAACACCGCGCACCGTCTGAATCAAACGCTTTTCGCCCTCATCTTCTATCTTGAGCCGCAGATAGCGGATGTAAACCTCAATCACATTCGACTCGCCCAGAAAGTCGTAACCCCAAACGTTTTCCAGAATTTGTTCCCGAGTCAAAACCTCGCGGGGATGTTCCATCAAATACTTTAGCAGCTCATATTCCTTCATCGTCAGGTCGATCGCCCGTCCATTGCGTAAGGCCCGCCTAGATGCTAAATCCAAAACTAAATCGCCAAACCTCAATTGTTCGTTGCTGGTGTTATCCGGCTGCAAATACAAGCGCACCAACTGCAAAAACTCCTCAGTGCGGTAAGGTTTGAGAAAATAATCATCCGCCCCAGCTTCCAGACAAGCTACGCGATCGTCAACTGTATCACGACCGACCAATAGCAGTACCGGCACCCGATTGCCAATACTTCTGAGGTAAGAACACAGTGACAGCCCCGACTCAGGGCCAAGTATCCGATCAATTACAATCAAAGCTGGCTGCAATTCACTGGCTAAATGTTGACCGGTGGCGGTATTAGAAGCCACTACCGGTTCGTAGCCGGAGGATTTTAAGTCGAGACTCAAGTGTCCGGCGAGAACTTCGTCTGTTTCAACTAGCAGGACACAGGGATTGCGATCGAGAGTAATTGCAGCCATTGAATTGACCGGTGAAGACCATAACTGTTCTAGCACGTCTTAAGGAAGAGAGGGAGAGTGGGAGAGAGGGAGAGGGGGAGAATGGGAGAGTGGGAGAATTACCAATTACCAATTAAACTATTTGGCATTTAAATAGAAGCTCGATCGCCCCGGGCTATCCTGCCCGCCCCACGAGAGTTTAAGTAAAAAGTAGCTTACAAATTAAATGCGCTACAGCTTACCAATTACCAAATTGAATAATTTATGACCATCATCGTATTCGGCAGTATCAACATCGACCTAGCAGCAAAAACTCCCCGGTTGCCGCAGCCAGGGGAAACTATCATCGGTAGCAATTTTTTCACAGCCGGCGGCGGCAAAGGAGCAAATCAAGCCGTCGCGGCCGCCCGTCTCGGCACTTCTACCAACATCATCGGCCGCGTCGGCAACGATAAATTTGCTGAAGAATTATTGACAAATTTACAATCTTATGGTTTAAGTACAGACAATGTATTAATAGACCAAAATACTCATTCAGGAGTGGCAATTATCGCGGTAGACGAGACAGGTCAAAATAATATTATTGTGATTCCGGGCGCGAATAACAATGTCGGTGAAGCAGAGATACAACGTCTCAAAAAACTTTTAACAGGAGCTACATCTTTGCTGTTACAGTTAGAAATTCCCCTGAAAATTGTCCAAAAAGCTGCGAAAGCTGCTCGTCAAGCGGGGGTGCGAGTTATTCTCGATCCAGCACCGGCTAGGGCGGATTTGCCGATCGAACTTTATCCGCTAATTGACATTATCACGCCGAATGAAGTGGAAGCCAGCCAGTTAGTCGGTTTTCGGGTGAATGACACGGAAACAGCGATTGTAGCTGCCAAACACTTGCAGGAGCGTGGCGTCAAGAATGTTATTGTCAAATTGGGCGATCGGGGGGCTGTTGCTGTTACGGCGGATGAAACCTTTTTTGTACCGGCTTTTGCTGTAGAGGCGATCGACACTGTGGCTGCTGGCGATGCTTTTAACGGCGGTTTTGCCTCTGCATTAGATGCCGGTCTGTCCTTGTCAGAGGCGGTGCGGTGGGGCGCAGCAGCGGGCGCTCTGTGCACAACTAAAGTGGGTGCTCAAGGTGCTATGTGCGATCGGGCAACTTTTGATAATTTTTTACATAATAGACTTCTTGCATAAATCTTTGATTGATAGGTTAACCGCAGATTTCAGGCAGATAAACACAGATGAACGCAGATAATTTCAAGAGATTAAAGTGAACGACCATAATAGGTCTATTTTATGTAAAAAAATCATAATCTTGTGGGGTGGGCTTCTAGCCCGCCCCAAATATGCAAGAATTTAAATCTGTAAACGCTTGTCCTACTTTTCTGGCCGCTGAATAATTGTTTCAACTACCCGCCGCTTGACTTTTGGATCGATACCAATCAGCCGCACGTATTCGCCGCCGTGTTCCGCCAAACAAGTTTCTAAAGATGCAACCACATCTTTTTCCTGTGCAGTTTTAATCGTCGCGCAACTTTGCCAAGAACCAGTCTTAAATCGGCGATTATCTGCATATTCCATGCCAATTTTGCAGCCTCTTGCTAACAACTGCTTTACTTGTTCCAATACCTCGGAACTCAGCCGCGCCGCATGACCGTTACCCGCTTCAGAACTTGGCTCAACGTAAGCCTTATAATATTTGGATGACGGGTCGTTTAATTCACTTTGCGTGGGCGCAGCAGCAGGGACATTGGGGGTTCCTTGAACGTTGAACAGGCGCGATTGGTTGTATTCATCTACTAAGCGCATTTCCTTAATCCGCTTTTGTTGACCCACCATCAAACTGCCCATTTCTATTAAATGAGCGAGGCTGAAATTCGGGTTATGGAAATCTGGCGCTGCTTCCAAAGTGTTTACCAAACGCTTGGAAACTCGTTCGATTCCTACTTTGTGAATGAATTCGCGGATTTGTTCGTCATAAATGCGCGATCGCAAAGCGCTAAAAAA
The DNA here is from genome assembly GCF_036701705.1 of Microcoleus sp. w1-18aA5. Classification (NCBI taxonomy): domain Bacteria; kingdom Bacillati; phylum Cyanobacteriota; class Cyanophyceae; order Oscillatoriales; family Microcoleaceae; genus Microcoleus; species Microcoleus sp. w1-18aA5. The sequence continues at coordinate 7,943 of NZ_JAUPTE010000074.1, forward strand.
GTCGATCGCCTGATCGGCAAAATTATCCACTAACGCCACAATATCGGTTTTTGACAATTTGTCCGACTCAAAAATTCCCCCAACAATGCCAATTTTATCATCCCGGCTCGGTTCCCAATAAAACTTCTCCATCCGCCCGTCGCGAATCAGCGGCGCGTACAGCGTAGAAAAATCATTTCCGGTGACAATAATTGGCACTCGGTGCAGCGGCGTACTGTCATAACTTCCCGGTAACTGCACATTAGTTGGATTATCAGCAATATTCATCAGAGTCGCATTGACCATCTGAGTATTGACAGTATATTGAGTAGTAGTATCGAACCTGCCAGCACCAGCATCCAAATCGTTAATAAAGATGGCGCACATCTCACCCCGCACCCTAATTTGCTCTGCAGCTTCCCGGTAGCGCAAGCGAATTAAACGCGCCGGATCTCCTGCATCCGGGCTTTCTAATTCCCCACCAGATATCATCACCGGTTCAAAGCCCATCCGCCGAAAAACCAGTTCGGTTTGAAAAGTTTTGCCTTCTCCTTTGCGGCCGTGAATTCCCAAAATTAGGGGAACTCTTACCCCTGGTAAATTTAAAAAGTTTTTAGTGACGTGCACCGCAACTTTATCGAGAAAGTTAGGAGAAATGTAATAACTCATCAGTAGATTTGTGAGGGATTAATTGAGGTTACTGTTATGATTTTATGACAAAACTAACAGCCTGCACCGCTAACCTGGATTTTTACCGTACAATCGAGGTCTGAATATTATGTGTTAAGGAGCGATTCGTGAGTCCAGAAACCTTACTAAAAGAACCAAGCGTGCAAGCCGAAGCCAGTCCCTTCAGTTCTGAGAGCTTCGACAGCTATGTAATGACAACTTACGGGCGTTTTGCGATCGCCCTAGAACGGGGCCTCGGCTGCCGCGTTTGGGATACCGAGGGCCGCGAATATCTCGATTTTGTGGCTGGTATTGCTACCTGCACTCTGGGACACGCGCACCCGGCAATGATTGCAGCGGTAACTCAGCAAATTCAGACCCTGCACCACGTTTCTAATCTTTATTACATCCCCGTACAAGGCGAGTTGGCGAAGTGGCTTGTAGACCATTCTTGCGCGGACAGAGCCTTCTTTTGCAACTCTGGCGCGGAAGCTAATGAAGCGGCAATTAAACTCGCCCGCAAGTACGCCCACGAAAAATTAAATATCTCGAATCCGACAATCATTACCGCTGTTGCGAGTTTCCACGGGCGGACTTTGGCGACAATTACGGCCACGGGACAGCCTAAATACCAGAAGGGTTTTAGCCCTTTGGTTCCCGGATTTCACTACGTGCCCTACAACGATATTAGTGCGATCGAAAGTGCGATCGAGCAACTCGACAAAGACGAACGCCAAGTAGCTGCAATTATGCTGGAAGCGCTGCAAGGTGAAGGCGGAGTTCGCCCCGGAGATATCGCCTACTTCCAGCGCATTCGGGAAATTTGCGACGAAAAAGGCATTTTGCTGATTCTCGACGAAGTGCAAGTCGGGATGGGACGCAGCGGCAAATACTGGGGCTACGAAAACCTCGGCATTGAACCTGATATCTTTACATCCGCGAAAGGGTTGGGCGGCGGTATTCCGATCGGCGCTATGCTGTGCAAATCTTCCTGCGATGTATTTGAACCGGGAAGTCACGCCAGCACATTCGGCGGCAATCCTTTTGCTTGCGCTGTAGCTTTGTGTGTGTGCCAAACTTTAGAACGGGAAAACCTTCTAGAAAATGTGCAGCAGCGCGGGGAACAGTTGAAAGCAGGGCTCAACAAGTTGGCGGCCGAATATCCGCATTTAATTGCCGAAGTGCGCGGCTGGGGTTTGATTGTTGGGATGGAATTGCAAGCTGATATCGAACTTACATCCGCTGATATCGTCAAATCTGCGATCGCCGCAGGAGTTTTGTTGGTTCCTGCAGGCCCGAAAGTGCTGAGGTTTGTCCCGCCGCTGATTGTCACCGCCGCTGAAGTCGATCGAGCTCTGCAGGCAGTGGAGTCAGCCTTGCGTTCTCAAGCGGTACAGTAAAATCTACTGAGTTGCTTTTTGTTAGCTGTAGCGCTGAAACTCGCGCAATATCCTAGATAACTCACTTAGTCCAGGACACACTCTTCCTCAGAAACCGGGTTTCTTTCAAGATTTCTCGTTACTAAACCCAATATTTTCCCAGAAACCAGGTTTCTTAGCGTAAGTCTGATCGGGGTAAAAGTAAACCCGCCCCGCTGCAAGTCTGTGGGGGCGGGTTTTTCAATTTTAGAAAGGCCTGTGAAACCCGCCCCCACATGGTGACGGTGCCTTTAACCGCGATTTTACTCAAGAGGCACGCGCAAAATCATACTATTAGCGATCGTAGGTGCTAGTTTCGCTATGTGAGTGTCTGTTGGGACTGGTGAATCCTGGTTTAACTATTTCGGGCCCTTCCCACTAAACCGAGTACCGTTATAGTGGGAAGGGCGGGTGATGACGATTGCATCCTCAAGTAATTTTGCTTATCGCTTTCAAGAGAGAAAAGATGTAATCCTCGTCACAAAAAAAATTTTTTCGTAATGCTTTGATCATCAACTGTATACTGTATATTGTGAGAGAATAGAAGAACCAAGGAGGTGATGTTGATTGCTACACCAGGCTATCCAAGTTAGTTTGTATCCTACCCAAAATCAACAAATACAAGTAGCTTCAACTTTTGGGTGTGCGCGTTGGTGGTCTAATTATGGTCTAAATAAATCAATTGAAGTTTATAAAAAAACTGGTAAAGGACTTGGCTGCTTCGGGTTAAACACACTTTTACTGACTCTCAAAAAATTAGATAAAAGTGGATGGTTAGGTGAGTTATACAGCCAATTTTTGCAATTTACTACGCTCAATTTAACCACTGCCTACAAAAATTTTTTTGATAGATTGGCGGGTTTTTATAAGTTCCCACCTCAAGATAAAAAACAGTCATTTCAGTATCCTAAAAACGTCAAATTGGTAGCGGTTACTAGAATTTTCCGGTATATCGAAATAACTAAGCCCCAAATAAATAGATATAGATTAAGTGAGGGTGAAATTCATAATTCAATTATTAGTAAAAAATATTCAGGGAAATATCTTGCATCTATACTGACTGAAATCCAAGCTGAGAACCAGACAACAAAAGAAGGTAAGATTGCGGGCATTGATTGCGGGAACTTAGTCGAGATTGATAGAGGGGTTTCCACTTCCAAACTTTGTTCTAATTGTTTCGATCAAATGACCGAGATGCCATTAGATATGAGGGAAGAGACTTGTCCTCACTGTGCTAGCGATCGCGATCGGGAGGGGAATGCACCGATAAAGATGAAAGCAGAAGCTATCAAAACACTAAAGGCGGAAAGTTCAACCGTTTCTGCTTTAGGATGCGAGGTAAGACCAAAGGTTGGACGAAAGTCTCAGCTAAGGCACTCGCCTATGAGTACAGAAGCCCCTACTATATTCGGTACTACGATTTAGGGGTGGGTAGTTCACTTGGTTGCACAGAATCAGCGCTCCTATGGTTAATAGTTTGGCGGAATGCACGATGGACGAACAGCGTCGCAAAACTGATGTTAATATGCTCCAAGCGCTGCTGGAAAATCCTGGGGACTCAGGAATAGATTTGATTTTGAGGACGAACCCAAAGTCGATCGACTTTGGGTTCGTGCAAACGCTTTATTTGGAAGAACCGGCACTGACGCGAGAAAGTTTGCTGAAAGCTGCAAAATTTTTCCAAAGGGCGATCGCACCCTTAGAATCTGCAAAAGGGAATTATAAATTGCCCGCAACCGGGGCAGCATATCTGGCTTTTTTAGCAGAAGTCTTGCAGGCAGTGGCGCGCGGCGCTGATTCGCAGCACCTGTACTCGCTGCTGAGAAACCATTTAGACAAACTCGACCAGAATTTCGCACAACTGCTGCGCCACTGGGCCACTTTGGTGCTCCCTGCTGCCAAAGAATCGGAGACTAGGCGTATTGCAGCGTTAATCGGCAATCTGAGCAACAAAATTGGGCGGTTTCCCCTCGGCAGCAAGGCTCATAACTTGGAAATCGAAATTGCCGGTTACGAAACAGTTGCTAAGGTGTTTACCCGCAAAGACTTTCCCCAAGAATGGGCGGTGATGCAAAACAATCTGGGCAACGCTTATAGCGATCGCCCCAAAGGTGATAAGGCTCAAAATATCGAACAGGCGATCGCTTGCTTTGAAAATGCCCTACAAGTACGCACGCCCGAACAGTACCCGGAACAGTGGGCGACGCTGCAAAATAATCTGGGCAACGCTTACAGCGAGCGTCTCAGGGGAGATCCGGCAGACAATCTAGAACAGGCGATCGCCTGCTATCAAAACGCGCTGCAAGTTCGCAGCCGCGAGGCTTTCGGGGAAGAGTGGGCGAGCACTCAAAACAATCTCGGCCGTGCTTACAGCCGCCGACTACGGGGCAACCGAGCCCAAAATCTGGAACTGGCAGTCGCTTGCTACCAAAATGCTTTGCAAGTCTACAACCGCAAGGTGTTTCCCCGGCGTTGGGCCACAACTCAAAATAATTTGGCAAATGCTTACTGCGAGTTGCTGGGGGGCAACCGAGCCGAAAATCTGGAATACGCGGTTACGTGCTATCAGAGAGCTTTGCAGGTGCGGACTCGGGAAGCTTTTCCGCAGCAGTGGGCGACGACTCAAAGGAATTTGGGCCGGGTGTTTGTCGATCGCATCAAAGGCGATCCGGTGGAAAATTTGGAAATGGCGATCGTCTGCTATCAAAATGCTTTACAAGTCTACACCCGCATCAAATTTCCCGAAGCCTGGGCTTCGATCCAAACTTACCTCGGTAGGATCTACAGTCGGCGGGTGAAAGGGGAAAAAGCCGAAAATATGGAAATGGCGATCGCCTGCTATCAAAATGCTTTGCTGTTTTGCAACCGCCAAAAATCTCCCGAACGCTGGGCAATGCTGTGTGCCTACCTCGGCCGCGCTTTCTGCGAACACGTGAAAGGGGAAAAAAACCGCAACCTCAAAAGCGCGATCGCCTGCTATCAAAATGCGGGCGAAGTCTACACCAGGCAAGCCTATCCCAACCGCTGGGCAATGCTGCAAATTTATCTCGGCAGGGCTTATTCGCAACTGACCGAGGCGGAAAACTTGTCCCACATGGAAAGCGCGATCGGCTGCTATCAAAGCGCCTGTCAAGTCTACACTCGCGAAACCTATCCCCACCGCTGGGCTGAAATTTTATTTTATTTGGGTCAAGCTTACCGAATTCGAGGCGACTTGCTTCGCGCCTACGGGGTTTTTACTGCTGCTGTCGATACTGTGGAATTCTTGCGTTGCGAAGTTGGGGTTGATACAGTCGATTTTGGCGATCAGACGACTACCGCAAAAGTCAAATTAACCCGCACCTGGGCTGGACTCTATAAATGCCTGGTGCAAGTTTGCCTGGAACTTGGCGCCAGCCAACCTGAATATTATGCTAAGGCTCTGGAATACGCCGAACGCCACAAAAATCGGAATTTGGTACAACTGCTGGTTAAATGTTACTTGACTCCGAAAGCCGAAATTCCTGCAGCGGTGCGAAGCGAGTTGGAGTCGCTGCAACTGGAAATAGCGGGGGAACAGCGGCAGCAAGAACAGGGAGAACCTGAGCCAAACACGACCTTGATTTCTGAGGGCGATAGCCAAGGTTTGAGCAGCGGTTCTCTACTGCCGAACTCGGACTTCATGCACTTAAATCAATTGTGGAAGCAGTTTGATAGGTTGATTGCGCGGGAGGTGCAGGCAAACGACCCTTTCTTCAGCCTAGCTCACAAAGTTGAACCGATCGCTTTTGAGCAAATTCGCCAATTGTTGCCTGATGACAATTGCGCTGCTGTGGTGTGGGCGAGTTTGGGGGAGTTGCTGGTTGCTTTTGTGGTAGTAAAGAGTGCACAATATCCCGCCGTTCACCTGTGTTCGTCGGAAAATGCTTTGGCTGCCGAAAGTTGGGCCCAGGAGTACCTCACCGCTTATTCTGAACAAAAAGGTCGCTGGATCAATCATCTCCAGACTCGCCTCAAACGCTTGGCTACGATGCTGGAAATCGATCGAGTGGTGGCGCTGATTCCCGATAATTGCGATCGGCTGATTTTTGTGCCGCACCGATTTTTGCACGCTTTGCCACTCCACGCTTTGCCTTTGGCGGGGAGAGACGGGTTTGATGACGGTGGGGGAATTTTTAGGTCTGGGTGGAGTGATCGCAGCGGTTTTGATGTGGAAACCTACACCCTTTCGGATTTTTCTCAAAGTTCGTCTTTTGGCGACGTTGCAGCGCCTGCTGCTTCTTTGATCGATCGATTTGCCGGAGGAATTCGCTATGCTCCTAGCTGTCAGCTATTGCTGTTGAGACAAAGTGCACACGGAGCGGCTATTGGTCGGTACAGGCCCGGTTTGCAGCAGCTTTTGGCAATTCCAACTTTCACCAGAGATGCGTTCTACAGCAACATTGAAATCGGCAAGATTTCCCAATATTTTGCCAGTACAGAAGTTGTGCGCCATAAGCCGGCAATTAAAGAGGCTTTTTCCCAAGAAATGTCTGCTAATAATGGGAATTCGCCCCAGCAAATAGGGCAGTTACAGCAGAAAAAATGCGCTCACTTTGCTTGTTTGAGTTTGCTTAATTTGGCTTGGCCACTGAAATCCGCCGTGTTTTTGAGGAATGATTCTCTGAGTTTGGAGGAAATTTTTAATCTGGATTTTAGGCAATATTTTTTAGTTACTTTATCGGGTTGCGAAATTGCCGCTGGCGGAGTTAGCGGTGCTGGAGGAGATTTTGTGGGTTTGTCGGCGGGTTTGTTGTATGCTGGCACCTCTAGTGTGGTTAGCAGTCTTTGGAAGGTGAACGATGTTTCTACGCTGCTGCTGACGAGCAAGTTTTATGAAAATCTGGGACGGTTTTCTCGGTTGCAGGTGGGAGATGTGGCGATCGCCCTGGGGGAGGCTCAAAGGTGGCTGCGGGATTTGACTAGCGAGGAATTGGAGGTGTTGCTGGCGGATTTTCAACCTCAAATTTCGCAAATGTTCGATCGGCTTTCTCAAAGTTCTCGCCTGATTGCGGAGGCTTCTTTGCAGCAAATTCGCAACCGCAAACCCTATCCTTTTGCCAATCCTTATTATTGGGCGGCTTTTACTGCTGCTGGGGTTTAGTGATTAGTCATTAGTCAACAGTCAACAGTCAACAGTGATTAGTCATTTAAAAACCCGACACTAACAACTTATTTAAAGTTATCAATGTCGGGCACAAATCAAACAAATTACAGCAAAAGTTTAGGACTTTTTGCCGAAAACTTGTTCTTTCAATGCTTGAATTTCTTGAGCTAATTGTTGCCGATTGGACGATCGCAGCAAATAGCGGTAGATAAACCACCCGGTGTATCCGATACCAATTAGCTCGAATGTGGGTGCTAGCAGGGGAATGTCGTTGAGTTCATCTATTATCCCCAAAAGCACTTTCAAAGAGATAATCGAGGCTACAATTACACCGATAACAGTCAGGGGACTTTTGTACTGTTCGTAAAAGCTGCCGATGTAAGCGGGAAACTCGGACAAAATTGCGATAATTTGTTCTTTGATCTGCTGGCTCTGGCTTGGTGTTTCGTCGGTAATTATGACTTTTGTGGTATCGCTGGAACTGTCTGCTTCATTTCCGGCAGGAATTTCGGTGATGATAACGGTTGTTTCTGGTTCGTTTGATGAAGTCATTTCTCCACTCGCAATAGTTTTTTGCTGGTTGGCTGCAGGTATTTCAACTGCTGCTGCGGCTGTTTCCACAGGCGATATTTCGACTGCTGAAACCTCGGTGCCGGCTGTTTCCACAGGCGATATTTCGACTGCTGAAACCTCCGTTCCGGGTGTTTCCACAGGCGATATTTCGACTGTTTCCACAGGCGATATTTCGACTGCTGGCACCTCGGCCGCTGCTGTTTCCACAGTCGGTGTTTCGACTGTTGGCTGTTCTGTAGCAGGAGTTTCGGCGACTGTTTCTGCGTTTGATTGTTCTGGGGTTGGAGTTTCGGCCGCCACACCAACACCAGGCAAATTCAAGTTGCTAATGGCATCAAGCAAACGGGTTTTAGCCGTTCCTCGCTGGTGAAGGATTACCCAAGATTCTATCAGGTCGGGGCCGTGCATTGCACCTGTCAGAGCGGCTCTGAGCGATCGCATAATTAGCCCTTTGTTAAGATTTTTCTCTTTACTGAGCTTTTTAGTGATTTTCTGAGCTTCCGCTGATGTCAGGGACGAATGACTTTCCATCGCTTCTACAACTGCTTGTAAAGCCTGTGCAGCCCCTGTTTGCTGCAACTGTGCGAGTGCTTCTTCTTCGTATTCCACCGTGGTGGAGAAGAATACCTTACACATATCCACAGCATCGGTTAAGCGAACGAGACTCGGGCCGATTAAAGCAGCTATTTGTTCGAGCCAGGGGCGGTCTGCCTCCAAGTCAAACTCATAACCGCCTTTCTGCCACCAATAAGGTATCAGCAAATCTGTCAATTGCGGCACTGGCATTTTGTGCAGGTATTGACTGTTTAGCCAATTGAGTTTATCCCAATCAAATTTTGCACCAGCTTTGTTGACTCGATAGAATGTAAATAATTCTGCTGCTTCCGACAGTGTAAATATTTCCTGCGTTGAATCTGGCGGAGTCCAACCGAGCAAAGTCATGTAATTAACTAAAGCTTCGGGCAGGTAGCCCATATCTTTGAAGTCAGAAATCGAGGTTACGCCGTCGCGTTTAGAAAGCTTTTGTCCTTGGGAGTTTAAAATCAGCGGCGTGTGGGCAAATTCTGGGATTGTCGCGCCCAAAGCTTCGTAGAGCAATATTTGTTTGGGAGTATTGCCGATGTGATCTTCGCCACGAATGACGTGGGTGATGCCCATGTCGATGTCATCGACAACTACGGCGAGGTTGTAGAGTGGTTGGCCGATGACGCCGCCGCTGGATGCACGGGCGATTACCATATCGCCGCCGAGGTCGCTACCTTTCCAGGTTACGGTGTCGCGCACCATGTCGTTCCAAGCGATCGTGCGATCGTCGTCGATGATAAACCGAATCACAGCTTGTCGCCCTTCGCCTTCAAAAGCTGCGCGCTCTTTGCTTGTCAAGTTGCGGTGTCGGTTGTCGTAGCGGGGGGCTTGTTTGTTGGCTTTTTGTGCTTCCCGCATTTCGTCGAGTTCTTCCGACGTGGTGTAGCAGCGGTAGGCGAGTCCATTGTCTAGAAGGGTTTGGACTGCTCGGCGGTATATTTCCAGACGCTGCGACTGAAAACTCGGGCCTTCGTCCCAGTTCATACCCAGCCAGGTGAGGCCTTCGAGGATGTTATCGGTGTATTCGCTTTTAGAACGTTCTACGTCTGTGTCTTCTACCCGCAGGATGAATTTGCCGCCTTGGTTGCGGGCAAACAGCCAGTTGAATACGGCGGTTCTGGCGGTACCGATGTGTAGGTTTCCGGTGGGACTGGGGGCTAGACGGACTCTGACATTCATGTAGATTTTTGCTTTTAGATTGGGCGATTTGCTGGTTGGGGGAATAGCTGATGTTTAAGACTTTAAATTTTATTATATTTTGTTGCCGAATTAACAGTTGTGCTTGGCAGGTGCTTTGCCTCGAATTGTTCTATCTTCGACGATCGGGCGATCGGGCGAAAGTTTCCGGCAAGGCACGAGAAGCCATCTTGATGATATTAGCATTGCGGGCGGCCAAGACTGGATTCACCTTTGGGACTATTTTTCACACCACAAATAACTGCTTTAGGAGTACCCAAGGCGCACCTGATAACTATGGATGCTTGTAAAATGTTTGTGTGCGATCGACGACATTAAAATATATTTCCCTATGTCTGCTACTAAAACCGAGTTTTCCGAATCTGTTGCGCCCTCACCCAAGTCTGTTGCGCCTGCTTGGCAGATTGAGTTACTGTACGACGGTGAATGTCCTCTGTGCGTGCGGGAAGTTAATTTCTTGAAAAAACGCGACGCGGGGCGAGGTTTAGTGTCGTTTGTGGATATCGCGGAGGATGGCTACAACCCGGAGGCCCACGGCGGAATCGACTACGAAACGGCGATGGGTCGGATTCATGCGATATTACCCGACGGTACGGCAATTAAAAATGTGGAGGTTTTTCGTCGCACCTACGAGATTTTAGGGATGGGATGGATTTATGCAGTTACTAAGTTACCAGTGATCGGGGCGATCGCCAATTGGCTGTACGGAATTTGGGCTGACTGGCGGTTGAAGCTGACGGGAAGGCCGGATTTAGCAACTATTATGAGCGATCGAACTCAGCGGATCGAGTGCCCAAGTCAGGGCCGCTGCCAACCAAACTCGAAATGAGTCATATTTAATAAGTGCGATCGATCTATCAGAAGATGTCAGCAGAAACAGGCTGCAACTAACATTAAAGATAGACTACATATTAAAGGTCAAAAAAAATGCAAGATGCAGGCTATACAGTCTTCATGGGCTTCGGCGGTCTCTGGATACTTATGGGAATTGCCGCTGTGATTTTCCTGTTCAAATCCGACGGTCAAAAACTTAGGTTTGGCAAATGGGGATTGCTAGTTGCTATTCCGATCCTCGTGCCGATAGTCCTAGTTTTGACATATCAGATCGCCCGACCCTTTATTTCCTCGCACCTTTGAGCGCTGCTGGGAGTTAATCAAACGGGCAAAGGGTCAAAAGGAAATCTTGCCCCCAACAGTCAATCTAAAACGGATGCCATTTCCTTTTCCTTGCTTTTTAGGAAAAATCTTACGCAGTGGTCGCATTTTGAGCGCAAACTACATCAGTACTAGATCCAATCAAAACAATCAAAGTTTAAAAGCTTGACTACGAGAGAACGGGACAGACGGGGCTCGAACCCGCAACTTCCGCCGTGACAGGGCGGTGCTCTAACCAATTGAACTACTGTCCCTCGTTTTGCCGTTTTTTCAGGCACAATTTCTATTATGCCTATCACTTCACCTTTTGTCAAGAGGTTTGTTGAACTTTTATTTGGAAGCCCAAAATTTGAGTCTCTTGCAGGGGACTGAAGTTGTTGTCGCTCACCAAAATCAGACCTCTGCTAGCATCCGCCAGGACGGGGCCAAATGTCAACCCCTCAATGTTGTCTAGGGGAATTTTCAGGGTTTCCAAATCCAGCAGCAGGCGTTTTTGAGCGGGAGAAACCTCGCTGAGACGGCTTTTGAGGCTTTCGAGTGCTTCTATACGATCGCTCTTTTCCAGAGAAATCTCAAAAATTCTGATAGTTGTGCCGGTTTCCAGGGAGAAAGCACGCTCTAAACTCAGCAAGCGGTTATCGTCGATCGCCAACAAATCCACTAAACCGTTGCTAGTTAATTTTCCCACAGGATTCGCACCAGCGGGTAGCGGTTCGGTGATGTAGAGAAACGATGCTTCTGGATTGCCACTCACCGCATCGTAGCGCAAAATCCGGCACGGAGTCCCGGTTTCCAGGGAAGCTACGGCGCCATCTTGAACCAAGGCGTTTTCGGTAGCGGTGAATAGGTATTTGCGATCGGGCGTTAAAGTTAAACTTTCAAATGATAGATTGTTGCGGATGCCTTTAGTGCCTTTGTCATCCGGCAAAAATAGTTCAGGAATTGCCAGCGTTTTCAGGAGTTTACCATCGATGGAGAACTCTTTGATAAAAGGATTTATTTGGCGATCGACATCTCCCTCAGAAGAAACAAACACGCTATTGCCCGTAAAAGCTATCCCTTCGGGATCTAAACTTAATTCAGGAAAACCTTTGCCCTTTTCATCTAATAAAGTAGTCACACCAGTAAAAGTAATTTGCTCTTTTTCCAGTTTACCCGATTGCAAGTTGATTTTGAGAGTATAGAAGCGCGCCGGAGCCTTGCTGCTGCGGTCATCAGAAATGGCATAATAAACTTGTTTCTCGGCATCATAAGTAATGCTCGATAGTCCGCCAATTTCCGTACCCTGAAACGGAGAACCTGTAGGAAATATTGCTCTGCCGATAAAATCTATTTTCGTAACGGCGAAAGATTGAGCTGACTGGTTTACCCAAATAGCAACACTTGCTGCCATCAAAAAACAGACAATAAATATAGTTGCTTTTGCTAACTTTCGCATTTTACCAATAAATACATTATTACCTATCTTCCTCTTCCCTTTCTTCCTTCGCGCCCTTCGCGTCTTCGCGGTTCATTAAATCTAAAAATCACGGCTCATGATTCAGCAAAAAATTGGTCAACCAATCTTTAACCACATAAGTAGCACGACAGTCGTCCTCATTGTAGCGGACGATCGCCTCCAAGAGCGATCGATCGCCAGTTTTGAGCCAATCGTCGTACCAGCAGACGCACTGAGCACCATTAGCCTTAGCATCTCGCCAGTCAAAACCCAGCCAGCGGGCAATTGGTTTAAGTGCGTAACTTTCCACGGGCATAATCGCTTTTTGTGTCACTTGTTTGTGAATATCTACAAACCGTTTCAGCACAGGTTTCCACAAATAAGCGGGAGTATTGTAAAGTTTAGCCAGTCGCTTAAAAGTCTTGACTTCGTAGTCGCAAAAGTGGAAAATCGGAGCAATGGGATAAGCCCACATTAATTCTAAAAATTGCTGCCAGATTGCACCTTCCTCTGCTGCTGATTCTGCTAAAAAACCGTGGAATTTTTCCGTATTGTTGTACCTATCAACCACTAAGACTCCGTGGAGGTAATCTAAGTTTAACTCTGGTTCCGCTTCAATATCAAAGTAGAGTTCGATTGGGGCGATCGGCAAAAAGACTGATTGGGAATAGGGAATTGGTTTCTTGCGGAGAATTGGCGCAGGTATAGAAGATATCGCAGGTTGATTTTCTCTAATTTTTACTTCCTCAACTGCGATGTCATTCAAGATATTGTCTACAATATCTGGTACTATTTCAGATGAGTTAATTTCTTCTGAATTCTCACTTCTACGTTCTTCTCGATCGTTAATCAGTGTATCCGCGTCAAAATCCGTGTCGTGCCTTCCTTCTTCCTTCTTCCCTCTTCCTTCTTCCTTCTTCCTGACATCCGTTACATCCGTTACAAAATCCGTTGCCGAACTTCCTTCTTCCCGCAACAGCGGTTGATTTAGCAAGTGCGATTGAGCTTGCTGCACCACATCAAAAGCAACTCTGTCCGGGAATTCGGGATACTCAGCCAGCAGTTTGGAACTAGCATTAGCGAGAGCTTCTACATCAGTAATTTCGAGAGTTTTTAGTCTAGCATAGCGGCTGGCAGTAACTCCCGGCAATAAGGAAAGATGTTTAATAGATTCGGCTTCGGCGTGACAGATAGTATACCAACCGCAAAGATTGCACTTTTGCCGGGAAATGAACACCTCTGGTTTATCCCGATTTTCTATCATCTGAAGGCAGTTGTCTAAAATCTCGAACATCTGAGGAGTTCGCTGGTCGAGATTCACCTGCCACCACCCTTTTTTTCGCAGCATCAGCCACGCAGCCTCGGGCATTGTTTCCTGTACGGAAGCTAAAACTTGGGCGTGAAAAGCTGCGATAATTTGATACTCTTGTTTTGGTCGCTTGCTAAGCCAAATATCCGCAGTAATATAACTCCAATTGCCAAATTTTGATTGTCCCGGCTGTTTGATTAATAAATGGGGGCGGCTGATCAGGGTAATGTTGGAAGAGTGAAGATTGGAGGATGAAAGATGAACGGGAGTTTCGGGGATTTCGCCAAATTCTGGGAAATATTGACTGTCAATTCCTACCACAGAAGTTGTTGCGGCGTTGGTTTTGCCGAATTCGCCCTGGATCAGAACTCCTCGGTAAATGCGATCGACCCCTTGCTGCATTAAACTCAATGTAGCGGCCGCGCCGGCTTCCCAATCCCCTCTAGCATAATAGGGTTGTTGGTAAGTCTCGTGTTCCAAAGCTTGCTGCTGGTATGCGGCGCTGTCGCGCATCAGTTTCAGCAGAAAGTCGCTGGGGGGATCTAGTTGTTTCCAGTCTCCGCAGGTATCTAAAAAAGCTCGGAGATGGCATCGCTGGTAGGAAAGTAGCAGTTTGTCAGTTATTAACATTTAGTATTCGCAAGGCATAGAGTATCAGGCAAAAGGTATAAAATTCACACCATCAGTTATTCAATATTAACGCTATCAATAATTCCAAAAAAAAATGACAAAGGACAATCACCGGCAACAATTCCCAGCTTTGGCCAATAAAGCTTATTTTAACTACGGCGGACAAGGACCGCTGCCTGAGCCTGCTTTAGAGGCGATTTATGAGGCTTACAAACGGGTGCAGCTTGGAGGGCCGTTTTCGGCAGAGGTGGGGGCTTGGGTGGTTCAGGAGGCGATGCTGACGCGACGTGCGATCGCATCTGAGTTGACGGTACCTCCTGAAACCATCGCCCTAACTGAAGATGTCACCGTCGGCTGCAATATTGCGCTGTGGGGCATTGACTGGAAAGCAGGCGACCATTTGCTGATTTCTGACTGCGAACACCCCGGCATTGTAGCTAGTGTAATGGAACTTCAGCGCCGTTTCAACATTGAGGTTTCGATTTGTCCGTTGGCGGCTACTTTGAATGAAGGCGATCCGGTGGCGGTGATTGCTGATAGTTTGCGACCAAATACTCGCTTGTTGGTTATCAGTCACATTTTGTGGAATACTGGCCAAGTTTTGCCTCTGGCTGAGATCGTGAAAGTATGTCATGAACCCCCCCTAACCCCCCCTTGCCAAGGGGGGGGACAAGAGGATTTTTCCCTGATTCAAGGGGATAGGCAAGAGGATTTTTCCCTGATTCAAGGGGGGAGACAAGAGGATTTTTCTGCAAAGAAGCACAAAGTTAGGGTGTTAGTTGATGCGGCTCAATCTGTGGGGGTTTTGCCTTTGAATTTGATTGAATCGGGGGTTGACTTTTATGCTTTTACTGGTCACAAATGGTGGTGCGGCCCGGAAGGTTTGGGCGGACTTTATGTGAGCGCTGAAGCTTTGGCAGATTTGCATCCGGTGTTTATCGGTTGGCGGGGAATTGTGACGGATGCTAATGCTAAAGTCCTTGGCTGGAAGCCTGGATCGCAGCGCTATGAAATTGCGACTTCGGCTTATCCTTTGTATGCGGGTTTGCGGAGTGCGATCGCCCTGCAACATGAATGGGGTACGATCGAGGAAAGGTATGCAGAAATCTGCCGTTTGAGTAAGTATCTCTGGCAGCGTTTGTCGGAACTTCCCGATGTGGAATGTTTGCGGAAATCTGCGCCGGAAGCTGGTTTGGTTTCGTTTCGATTAACTAATGGGATGCCGCACAAAAAGCTTGTCGATTTGTTGGAAAAACAGGGAATTCTGGTGCGGACAATTCTTAATCCTGATTGTGTGCGGGCTTGTGTTCACTATTTTACAACTGAGGCGGAGATGGATAAGTTGGTTGGGGTGATCGCAAATCAATTAGTATAGTCTCTAGCTTAAGGATTCTTCTCAAATCAAGAGTATGTCTAGTTAAACCCACATTTTAAACTATTCTCAAAAGCAGGCTTTCCGGCCTGTTCCACAATAGTTAAATTTTATTATGCGGTGGGTTTTTAGGACACCCATCAAAGGCTTATTGACAATTATGCCAGATCTCAGGTTAAACAGTGATGTTATCCTAGATTTCGGAGGCGACGAATATGAACGCTATGGATGGTACTTTTCAGAATAAATTGGTTATATACTAAAAGCAGAGGGTACTCGGATGCCAGTAAATTACCGTTAAATACAAAATAGTCAGGTTGAAAAAACATTTTTTAGATTTTCCAAGCAAAGGCGTGACGATTATTTTGGAGTAATTACGGAGGAAAATAAACGATGAATTTAGAGCAAGCAGTTTTAGATAAGTTGCGAGCATTGCCCCCGGAACGGCAGCAAGAAGTTTTAGATTTTGCTGAATTTCTTCAACAAAAAACTCTTCTTAAACGACCCCTAAAAAGCGTCAAAGGAATGTGGGCTAATTTAGATATCAATATCACGGAAGAAGATATTGCCCAAGCTAGAAAAGAAATGTGGGAAGATGTTCCAAGAGAGGATATTTAATGACAGCCGTTGTCGCCGACACTCATACAATTATCTGGTATTTGCGGGAGACTGCTCGATTATCGCCAACCGCAATGAATGCTTTGGATGCAGCATTAGCAGAAGGCTCTCTGATTTATGTATCGGCGATTTCTGTGGTAGAAATAGGCTATTTAGTGGAAAGGTATCGATTGCCCGAAGAGGCTTTTCGGCAGTTAATTAATGCTTTATCTGATTCGGGGACTGGGTTAGAAATAGCCTCTCTGGATTTAATAACAGCACAAACTCTGCGTCAGATTCCCCGCGATATAGTGCCTGATATGCCAGACAGAATTATTGCCGCTACTGCTTTATCATTGAGTCTTCCCTTAGTCACCCGCGACGCGAAAATTCAAGCGTTAACCACTATTCAGACAATTTGGTGAGTATGAGGGGAATTTACCATGCTTTTCCGCATCCCGGAATAACAGTATATCCAATGATTGTAGGGCTTTTAATAAGTCTGATGTCGATAACTGTGCAGTTTTTGGCAGTTTTGTCTTCAGAAACCTGATTTATCAATCAAAATTAATCATTGAGGAAATCGATTTAAGTCTAATTTAATCAAAGTTTCAGATAACCATTTTTCTGCTTCATCATAAGTAAAGCCACGAGACGATTTGGCAACATTAGCCATCTATTCACAGTAGATTCTATAAGGATTAGAGTCTATATCAACAGACCAATGAGGTTGATTTAAATCAGGTATTCTTCCTCCAACATTCCAGCAATAAACAACGGTTGGTAATACCTGGCTTTTAACAAAGTGGAGAACTTTTTTCTTCATACTTTTTTCAAAAATTGCGATCGCTCTCTCAATAATAAAGCAAATCGCCCCTTCTCTAAAAAAAGCAAGGGACGATCGACTTTTTAACTCAATTAATTAATGACTGTGCCCGTGCCCGCCATGAGAATGCCCATGATCCCCATGAGAATGCCCGTGATCACCATGAGAATGTCCGTGTCCCCCATGAGAATGCCCGTGCCCTTCATGAGAATGCGCGTGCTCGCGCTGCGCCGCAGCCAAACTCGGATTAACAGCAACCGCAGTTTCACTCAACAACGCTTCAATCTGTGGATTTGCCCACTCAGCCGCCATTTTCAGAAACTCTGGGTTGTCGTTAACGCAAGGTAATTTGCGGTAAGTAACTCCTTGACGCTGTTTCTGCAAAGACTCAATAATGTGGTCTACATCTAACAAAGTTTCGTGATTTTCTGTCGCAAATCCGATCGGCATAAAGACGATCGCAGTTGCACCCAAATCAATCAAATTCTTCGCAGCTAACGTCGCATCCGGCTGTGTCCATTCAATCAGCGGTGTGTCGTGATTCAGCCAACCCACCGAAATCAAAGGATAGCGATACATCAAACGTTCCCGCACGCGATCGTACAAAGCTTGACTTTCCACAATACCCGAAGTAAAGCCCTTCGCCTTGTGCGGACAACCGTGATTCATCAGCACAATCCCAATCTGAGAAGGCAAATGGGCTACAGCTAAATCGTTCTTAATTTCCTCTTCTACCAAATCCGCCATTAGCTGGATGTAAGCAGGTTCATCGTAAAAAGAAGGAATGTAGCGCTGTCCTTTTACCCAATGTTCCTTACCATCAAAGGTTTGTGCTAAAGCTTTATTCACCTGTTCGACTGCAATGCCGCTGGTGAAAACAGAATCAACTACCAACAGCGGATAAATCAGAATTTTGTCAAATCCTTCTGCTTGAATTTGAGGGATTACTTGTTCCGGCAAAAACGGCGCGCAAAAGTTAAAAGCTTTGAACACTTTTACTTTATCGCCCCATTTCTCCTGTAAATTCTTTTCAATCCCAGCGCGCTGCTGTTCAAAAATTGCATTGTGCGGCGAAACGAATTGACCGTGTTGGTGACTCCACTCGTGCAAGTCAAAGATTGCTAAAATCTTCGCCAGCGGCGGATAAATCCAAAGCGGTACTGGCGCAAACTTTGCCGTAAGCAAATTTAAAGCTTGTTCGTTGTAGTTGGCAAAATCGTCGTAGCTTTCGACTTCGCCGTAACCCATCAGCAATACAGCAACCCGATCGTTACTTGCGGGTGCTGCAGATGTTTTGAAATCGATTTTTTCTGGAGAAGCAACCACTTTGTATTCCTCAATTTTATTTATTCTAAGAGATCCAGGCAGGATGAAGAGGGAATCGGAGATTTTTCATTGTGTGCGATCGCACGACTGACGTGCGCGGGGCTGATTCCCGGTTTCTTGGCCCATACTTCCCGGTCAAACCTCTTATTTATCCTAGAAACCGGATTGATGGGCATCAGTCCTAAGTAGGTTTTTTGACCAAGAATTTCAAAGGTGGTACCCGCCACGTGATTTATCCGTGGAATCAATCCCAAATCGAAAATCCTCAAACCTCCGCATTTATCCGTGGGGTCAATCTAAAATCTAAAATCTAAAATCTAAAATCTAAAATCGATTGACCCTGACCCGAAATTCGTAGGGCAGCTAAGCTGGCAGGCCTCTAATTTTCACAATCCTGTTTCTTTAAGCTTTTGTGGGGTCAGCTTCGACGCCGCCGGAAAAGTTAAATCTAAATACAGAACAGCTTAAAACTAGAATCAGCCTTTGCTAAGCTTGACAGGAGATGGGGCAGGGGGGGATAAGTTTCATGTTTTCTTAAGACTCCCTCACCTTGCCTCAGATTAATGCGGTTTGGAGCGTTCCCAGCTTTTAACTTGGGGGGATACTCTTCAAACTTGACTCTATTATAACTTTAACACCCTATCCCCTGGGGTAGTATATGATATAGTAGCTATATGATAAAGTTATGTTGCGAACTATATTAACTTTCTTGACGAACTATGAGACTGGTAATTTGCCCCGGAGTCCACGAACCAAAGCTAACCGACTTTTTCCTGGCGGGACTTTCGGGGCTTTGGGGACTGGCAGCCGATCGCCAAAACCAGCAAATAGTCGAGCCTGTCAAGATTTTTCCCGCTCATAAATATCCGCCTTTTTCAGCTATTGACATATTGCACTTTTTGTGCAGCGAAAAGTTAGCAGGAGAAAGTCTAGTATTTGTCAGCTTTTCGGCAGGAGTAGCCGGCGCGATCGGGGCGGCTTGGATGTGGCAGCAACTCGGTGGCAAAGTCGGGGCATTTTTTGCCTTAGACGGTTGGGGAGTACCTCTGGTGGGCAATTTTCCCATCCACCGAATCAGCCACGACCGCTTTACGCACTGGAGTTCGGCAATTCTCGGTGGCGGTGGAGAAAGCTTTTATGCAGATCCCGCGATCAAACATTTGGATTTATGGCGAGCTCCCCAAACGGCAAAAGGCTGGCACGTCAGCCAAACTGCCGCCGGCATTGAGACTGTCGCACCCACAACCGCAGCAAAATTTTTAGTCCACCTATTGAAACAATACGGAGTTCAATCAGTTGTTTAATCTTAATTTAGTATCATCCGCGATCGCACCTATTGCCACCATCGCCCGCCTCGACAATTCTGTCACTTCAGCCACAACAAACACCATCAAACAATGGTTAATATTTAGCGCTTCAGCATTTTTAGTCTCAATTCCTGTCTTCGTGCAAGCACCGTTAGTTCGCTTATATCCAACCATCAGTTTGCTATCAACTATCCCCTGGTTCGTACTTAGTTTAATCCTTATTTTCCGCCCCAAAACACAACTTTGGGGAGATTTATTATTAGGATTTGCCGGATGTTGGCTGGCAGGTTCTATCTATTGGGGCTGGTTTAGATGGGAACCAATTTTACATCTACCTATAGAAGCAATTGGCTTGCCTTTTGCTATTTGGTGCTTGGGCAAATCTTGGGGAAAAGTTGGCAGCTATTTTTACTTGGGTTCGCTATTTGGCACTGCCATTACTGATTTATATTTTTACTTAACAGGCTTGATGCCCTACTGGCGCCAAGTGATGCACGCGGAACCGGAATTAGCTATGCCGATTTTTCAAAGTGCGATTGGTCAAATTGAAACTCCTTGGGGCATAGGTTGGGCTCTCGTTTTAATCGCTGTGTTGCTAACAGTCGGTTTGCTGAGTTTGCGCGGCACGCAACTGCACTGGCGCGCTTTCAGCGGCGCGGTGTTAAGCACGCTTTTGGTAGATGGTTTATTTTGGTTGGCTGCTTCTGCTGCTTAAGATTTATGATTAGTTTTTATGTTGGTATTTTTTGACTGCAGATGTGGGCAAATTGACGCAGATTAACGCAGATTTTTTTGAGGGATGTAGTCTTGAGATTCCTGACTTTTTAAAGAAGTCGGGAATTTGGGTATTTACTGAACAATTATGAGTTAAAATCTAAAATCTAAAATCTAAAAATCCCAAATCAATATCATGTCTTTCATTTCAATTCGCGGTGTAGAACATTATTACGAGTGGATAACGGCAGATAACAGTTCCCAACCTAGCGGGAAACCAGTGATGGTATTCCTGCACGGCTGGGCGGGATCAGCGCGCTACTGGGAAAGCACGGCACGGGCTATTGCTGATGATTTTGATTGTTTGCTCTACGATATGAGAGGTTTTGGTCGATCGCCCTTGCCAAAAGAGCCTCCTGAGTCCAGCTACGAACTCGAAACCTACGCCCGCGATTTAGCTGAATTATTAGAATCTCTGAATTTAAGCCGCGTCTTTCTCAATGCTCACTCCACAGGAGCATCAATTGCTACTTTATTTCTCAACCTTTACCCCGAAAAAGTAGAAAAAGCAATTCTCACTTGCAGTGGCATTTTTGAATACGACGAAAAATCTTTTACAACTTTTCACAAATTCGGTGGCTATGTGGTAAAATTTAGACCCTCTTGGCTGGCATCCATCCCGTTTGCCGATCGGCTATTTATGGCCCGGTTTTTGCGCCGTTCCCTGCCCACAGAGGTCAGTCTGGCGTTTCTAAAGGATTTTTTAATGGCAGACGAGCAAGCTGCTATCGGTACAATGGTGACGGCAGTCAGTAAAAGAG
The DNA here is from genome assembly GCF_036701705.1 of Microcoleus sp. w1-18aA5. Classification (NCBI taxonomy): domain Bacteria; kingdom Bacillati; phylum Cyanobacteriota; class Cyanophyceae; order Oscillatoriales; family Microcoleaceae; genus Microcoleus; species Microcoleus sp. w1-18aA5. Next base: position 28,984 of record NZ_JAUPTE010000074.1, read on the forward strand.
CAGCCGAGGAAATGCCCCAAGAATTTGCGCGGCTGAGTGTTCCCACACTGCTTGTGGCCGGAGAATTTGACCAAATTATTCCCGCCGCCATGGGAGAGCAAGCAGCCTCCCTCAGCAAAAAAGTAGAATTTGTTATAATTCCGAATACGGCTCACTTTCCCATGCTGGAGGATGCCGCAACATACTTGCAGCGAATTCGAGACTTTTTGCCAGCAGCGGCTTAGCTGAGTTATTGTTCATCTAATGTACGATCGGACACGCAAGCTTTGAGAACGGCTTTTGCTCCGATCTTAATTTTTAATTTCTAATTTCTTAAAGCGAAAGGTGGTACAATGAACGACCTCGACCAATACTATAAAGTGCTGGGACTGTTGCCGGGAGCTTCCAGAGAAGAAATTAGCCAAGCCTACAAGGATTTAGCGTTCATTTGGCACCCCGATCGCATCCCCAAAGACAATCCCAGACTACTACAGAAAGCTGAAGAGAAGATTAAGGAAATTAATCAAGCTCGCGAACAATTGCGATCGATTCAACCAAGAGGTCAGAATCAGAACGTTCAGCACAAACATACTCAGCACAAACACACCCAGCAACAAAACACCCAGCACAAACATACCCAGCAACAAACTACTCAGCAACAAAACGCTCAGTACAGAAACACTCAGCAACAAAATACTCAGCAACAAAACGCTCAGTACAGAAACACTCAGCAACAAACTACTCAGCAACAAAACGCTCAGTACAGAAACACTCAGCAACAAACTACCCAGCAACAAAACGCTCAGTACAGAAACACTCAGCAACAAACTACCCAGCAACAAAACGCTCAGCAACAAAATACTCAGTACAGAAACACTCAGCAACAAAACACTCAGCAACAAAACACTCAGCAACAAAACACTCAGCAACAAAACGCTCAATACCAAAACGCTCAGTACAGAAATACTCAATATCCAAACACCCAGCACCAAAACACTCAGCCACCACCGGCCAACCCAAAAGAACCGCGGTACTCTTCTGAACCCTCTTCAGGAAAATATCCTGGAAATTATGCGGGAAACTATGGGGGAAACCCTGCAGGGCCCTATTCCGAGGCGTCCCGCTACCAATCGCAGCCACCGCCATCTCAGTCTTACCGCCAAGCTGGGCCGCAAGCTCCCGATTTGAGCGGTTCCAACTTCAAAGGAGCTTCCTTAAAAGAAAAGGATTTTTCAGGGAGAAACTTGAGCAATGCAAACCTGAGTGAAGCCGACTTAAGTGATGCTTTTCTACACAACGTCAATCTAACAGGCGCGAATTTGCATCAAGCTAACTTGTTCCGGGCTAATTTGTTAGGAGCTTGTTTGATCAATGCCAACTTGAGAGAAACCAACTTAATCGGAGCCGATTTGAGCGGTGCTGACTTGAGCGGTGCTGACTTAACAGGAGCGAAAATCGGTTACGGCGATCGAGTTATGGTCAAACTTACCCGGACTACATTAACAGGTACAATCTTACCCGACGGTACTGTTCATAGCTAAATTATTTAGTTTTTAGTCAGTGGTTGTAGACGTGGGTTTTACCCGCAATATTTGCTGCAATTCCTAATACACTGTAGTTTAGACTAACCAAAGATGAGAACGGTGGCAAAAGAAGAACTAGAGCCACCGCGCCAGGAGAGAATGAGGGTGAAAAATAAAACCTATCCACTCCTTAAATGAACAGTGAACGATTAAAGGACTTTCGTCAAGCAGCATACGAGTTATTGGTGCTGGCGAAAGATGCAACAAGAGAGCTCATGGATGCAGTGATGACCACTCCGAATGCGTCATGTTTAGCGGAATTTTCACTCAATCCATTATTCAAGCGTCAATGGCCAAGCGTCTATGAAGCGTTACAAGACTGTAGACCAGATCGGAAAAAACTGATGCTGCTTTATCTGGAGCAATTACAGGAAGAAGCACCCCCAACAGAACACATATTAGTGGCAATCGACCACACTGCATGGAGGAGACCAGATGCCAAAACATTAAAAGACAGAACCCATGAATATCAGAGGGGCTCCATTGTTGGACAGGGATAAAGTACAATTGCGTGGATACCTGAAGCACAAGGAAGTTGGGCATTACCCCTACTCCATGAAAGAATTAGTAGTGGGTCTTCACCCATACTTCAAGCAGCTTCCCAACTTAAACTTGTCTGTGAACAGAGCGTCAACCCTTGTCTGTGAACAGAGCGTCAACCCAGTTTTAGCAGTCTTAGACGCCCGAATATGGCAATGCAACTTGGGTATTAGCGTTAGCGCAAGCTTCCATTCTTGCTGATTGTTTAATGAGAGTCCGAAAGAATGCCTGCTTATGGTCAGCACCACCAGCATATAGTGGCTGCGGTAGACCACGGAAACACGGGCAAAAAATGAGACTCAACGACCCAACTACATGGCTCGAAGCTGATACTGCGATTGAAATTGATGAACATCCCGATTTGGGACAAGTCCGAGTCAGACAATGGATTGACTTACATTTTTATCGTGCCCCTGGACAAAAAGTCAATTTAATCCGGGCCCTTAAGAATGAAGCCCATGTCAAATGGTCAACCGTTTCCACCCTTATGGTTGGCTTGGGTTGGAGAACGAACTCTACCCAAGCGAAACTGTTTGGTTCAAATATTTACGACGCTTTGGAGTCGATCATTGGTATCGGTTTGCGAAGCAAAGATTGCATTGGACATTGCCTAAATTGAGAACTCCTGAACAATCTGAGCGTTGGAGTGATTTAATGCCGTTGATGAGTTGGCAACTCTGGCTGGCACAAGATTTAGTAATTGAGAATAGACTTCCTTGGCAATCTGCTACTATCAATTTAACTCCTGGGCCTGTTGCCCAATCCATGTTGTCGCTTTTAGTTGACATTGGTACTCCTACTAAAATCCCTAAACATAGGGGAAAATCCCCCGGTTGGGAAAAAGGAAAGGTACGTACCAATGCCCCGTGCTATCCCACTGTCAAAAAACGGGTTTCTCGACGTAAAAAGTCTTCAAGGTTAGCCATTTAATCTTCTCCCTCTTGAGTTTTTAAGCAACAGTTTGCCTGAGATTCAAAGGTCGCTACTTTTAGCTGCGCTCATTTTTTAGTCTAAACTACAGTACTTAGCGCTAATCGCGTATTTGAAATCGGCTTAAGAAGCGCAACAGCATCCAAAACTCTAAAGTGTTTTATTATAGTTTCAGAAAAGCTGAAATTCAACAACGGTTAGAATTAGTTGAAGTAATTTCCCCGAAGTACATTCTCAAGGTTTTTAGGGGCAGGTTTAGTTAGGCTGAAGTTCCCCCATTGACAAAAGGCGTCGGAGTATGTAGGGTAAACCTTTGGAGGATTTTGACTCCGGTTTTACT
>NZ_JAUPTE010000075.1:0-32094 GCF_036701705.1 Microcoleus sp. w1-18aA5
GATCGCGTTTGAGCCAGTCGTCGAGGACATCAAATATGCCTCTTTCGGTCTGGGCGCGTCCGACTGCGATTGTCATTGGGGTAAAATCCTTTTGCTTGTTAAAAGACCAAGGTTTCTAATTAAAGTTAACATAACTATATATTAGAAGTTCATAATTTTTCAACATAATTAGCAGGAGTTGATACACAATGCCGATCGGTCGATCGCGATCTCGTCAGCGAAGCGTGACGCTCGGTGGGCTAATTGAATTAAGATTTGGCTTTAAGGCTGTTTAATTTTATGACTGCAAAAACAATGACCTCGATCGATCCTGTCCTGCGCTACCCGGTTTTGGGCTCCCGCCGCTTCAGCAATTACTGGTGGGCGACGGTGGTCAGCATTGGAGGGACTGGTTTCCTGCTGTCGGGCATTTCCAGCTACTTGCACGTTAACCTGCTGCCTTTTGCTGACCCGACTCAGCTTGTTTTCATCCCCCAAGGCATTGCGATGGGTTTCTACGGTGTCTGTGGCGTGCTGTTGGCGCTCTACCTGTGGCTGACTATTCTCTGGGATGTCGGTGGCGGTTACAACGAGTTCGATCGACAAACTGGTAACATTCGGATCTTTCGCTGGGGTTTTCCCGGCAAAAACCGCAAAGTTGATTTTAATTGCAAGACATCGGATGTGCAATCTGTGCGGGTAGACATTAAAGAAGGTCTCAATCCCCGCCGCAGTATTTATCTTAAGCTCAAAGACCGCCGTCAGTTTCCCCTGACTAGAGTCGGACAGCCGATTGCTTTGTCTGAAGTGGAAAATCAAGCGGCCGAATTGGCTCGATTTTTGCAAGTTCCCCTAGAAGGACTTTAGGGATTTTCGATTTGCGGTTTTAGATTTTAGATTGGTAATGTCTCGTAGGGTGCGCCGGGCCGCGCACCTTACCTAGCTGGTAAGTGAAAAAGATCGATCTGCGAGTAAGCCCGTTACCAATTTTTGAATCTATCAATTCACAATACTTCGGATAGTTTTTGATTGCCAACTGTAGAATAAGGGTTTCAAGGCGATTAGGCAAGTTCGCTATCCAAGGAAAATCGCGGTTTTTAGACTACGAACTAAAAACAGTTCGGACTATTGAATTAAAATCTTTAGTTGCCAAGTCCGTAATTGACTCAAAGTGAAAATACAAATGCAAATGCAAATCAAAATTCAGCGGTGGTTGTTCTCACTTTTAATAATTGGCGCGCTGTTTGTCGGAGGATGCGGTAGTTCCCCTGTGGCAAACTCGACTCCGACACCAAATCCGGCGTCGGGTGAAAATATTTCTTTGTCTCCGTCTCCTTCTCCTGCTGTAGTGGCGAGTTCGCAATTTAGCAATTTGCCACGATTGGAAGGAAAAGCAACGGTGGTGATGACGGTTAAAGGTGCTCCAATTACGATCGAACTCGACGGCACAAATGCGCCAATTACTGCGGGCAATTTTGTCGATTTGGTTCAGAAAGGAGTCTACGATGGGCTGGTATTTCACCGAGTCGTGCGGGAACCTCAGCCTTTTGTAGTTCAGGGCGGCGACCCCCAGGGTAAAGACCCTAAATTCCCTACAGCGCGACTGGGAACTGGGGGTTTTATTGACCCAAAAACTTCTACCGAACGCAGGATTCCTCTGGAAATTAAAGTAAAAGGTGCTGCCAATCCGACTTACAGCCAAACGCTAGAAGAAGCTGGGGTTAAGGAGAAACCCGTGTTGATGCACACTCGCGGGGCTGTTGCTATGGCTCGATCGCAGAGTCCTGATTCGGCTTCTTCTCAGTTTTACTTTACTTTGACCGATGTACCGTTTTTGGACGGTAGCTATGCGGTTTTTGGGTACGTCAAGCAAGGCATGGATGTGATTGATAAGATTGAAGCGGGCGATCGCATTGATAAGGCTACCGTTACTCAGGGTTTGGAAAATTTTAAGGCTGTTAATTAGTAGTCAGTTGGCAGTTGGCAGTTGGCAGTTGGCAGTTGGCAGTAGTCATTTGAGAAACAACTGCCTTCTACTTTCTACTTTGTGCCAAAAGCAAGCCTTTTACTTATGGATGTTGTTGTTACCGGAATTGGTCTTGTTTCGGCTTTAGGTACTCTGGATGATGGCTGGAAAAGATTGTTGTCCGGGAAGTCGGGAATTCGACACCATCAACCTTTTTTAGAAATGGAACCGCTACCTTTGGCTTTGGTGGGCACAAAACCTGCTGATTTAATAACTTTAATTCGGCAGGTTTTAGCAGATGCTTTGCAAGATGCTAATTTGACTTTGCCTTTGCCAGATTGCGGGATTGCGATCGGTTCTAGCCGTGGCTTCCAGGCAAATTTGGAACTGTTGGCAAGCGAAGGAAGTTCGGCAACGGATTGTGTAACGGATGTAACGGATGGAAGAAAGACGGAAGTTGAAAGAAGTCTGAGGGAATTCGGAAGAGGGAAGTCGCAAAAAGCAAGGGAATTCCCAATTACCGATTCCGACTTCCCAATCCCCAATTCCCAATTACCGATTACTAATTGTCAATTTGTGAATTTTTTGCCTCACATGGGGGCGATCGCAGCGGCGAGGGCAATTGGTTCGACGGGGCCGGTGCTGGCGCCGATGGCTGCTTGTGCGACGGGCCTACAGTCGATCGCCCGCGCTGTTGATTTAATCCGCACGGGTGAGTGTCAGCGGGCGATCGCAGGTGCTGTGGAAGCGCCTATCACACCGCTGACTCTGGCTGGATTTAGCCGGATGGGTGCTTTGGCAAACAATGGGTGCTATCCCTTTGATGAAAATCGGGAAGGCTTTGTGATCGGTGAAGGCGGGGCTTTATTTGTATTAGAATCTGCCGAGTTGGCAAGGCGTCGTGGTGCTAAAATTTACGGTCGAGTTTCCGGTTTTGGCTTGACAAATGATGCTTGTCATGCTAATGCGCCGGAGCTGGGGGGGGAAAGTGCGATCGCGGCGGTAAATCAATGTTTGAAACGCAGTAATTTAGCGGCGATTGATATAGATTTTATTCATGCTCACGGTACTGCAACTGAGTTGAATGACCGACACGAAGCACTGTTAATTGAGAAGTTATTTCACCCAGGAATTGCTGTTAGTTCGACTAAGGGGGCTACGGGTCATACTTTGGGAGCTTCGGGAGCTTTGGGCGTGGCTTTTTGTTTGATGAGTATTAAATATCAGATGTTGCCGCCTTGCGTGGGAATGAAAAAACCGGGGTTTGAATTAGATTTTGTTCGCTGTGCGCGATCGGCTATTGTCAGAAATGCGGTTTGTTTAAGTTTTGGCTTTGGCGGGCAGAATGCTGCGATCGTTTTATCGGGCAATCGTTAATTTTTGTAAACTCGGTTGATCGGCATTTAATTTACACGATCTCTCTACAGTTAAAATCTTCTGAGGTGGCCGGAGAACTCTCCCACGTCCAATTTAAATCTCAAAAATAGTACAATATTTATGTATTTTAGTCAACTAACTGAGAACTTTGGTGAGATTGCTGGTGCTGCTGTCCTAGTCTGGCTCTGCATCCAGACGCTAGTCCTGGCGTCACAGCCTGGGAGGCTAGAAAAGAGAGCCAGATTAAAGCAGTATTGTATTTTATTAACGCACCGAGGGCGATCGGCGAAAATAGAAGAAAGAAACTGTTTAAATTAAGTCTCAGGTATTTTCACATGGATCTGGCATCTCATCGATTTATGTCTTATTTTGAACCAGAGCAAGCTGCTCACCTTTGCCAAATAGCTGTTTTGGAGAGTTTTGCTGAGGAAACGCTGGTTTTTGAAGAAGGAGAAATAGCCGATTTTTTCTATCTAGTTTTAGAAGGTAAAGTCGAGTTTAGCAAGCGGATTGAAAATCATAAATATCAAACGGTTGCTGTCGCTAAGCCAGACGATTATTTTGGCGAACTCGGAGTTTTAGACGGAGAGCCTCGCAGTGCTAGAGCTGTGGCAGTTGCAGGCTCGACTTTGGCGAAAATAGGCCGTGAAGAACTAATCACAACTCTCCAGTTTGCTAAAGGCAGTTCGGTACTGCAAATGTTTAGTTTCATTACTAAAAATTTACGGGAGACCACGGATCAATATGTGAGCCAGTTGGTACACAAACAAAAAATGGTATTGGTAGGAGAAATGGTGAGTACAATTATTCACGATTTCAAAAGTCCTTTTACCGGAATTAAACTTTCCAGTGAAATGCTCAAAGAAATGCACCCGGATGAGGAAACTCAGGAGTGGTGTGAACTTATTCAATTGCAGGTTCATCGAATGTTGGGGATGGCTGAAGAAGTATTAGAATTTTCGCGAGGTAATTCTGTATTCAATAAAAAACCAGTTAATTTAATTCAGACGTTGCAGCAGTTTGAAAAGTTGAACAGAGTTTATTGTGAAGCAGCAAAAGTAGATTTAGCAGTACGGGTGACAGAAGTAATAGTGGAAGCGGATGAAAATAAGATTTTGCGCGTTTTACAAAATTTAGTTGGGAATGCTGTTGAGGCTTTTGGCGGCAGAGGGGGTCGGGTGGAGATTGCGGTGACACAAAGTGAGGAGTGGGCAGAAATTAGCATTTACGATAACGGCCCAGGCATTCCGCCGACAATTAAGGAAAAGTTATTTGAACCGTTTGTGACTTATGGCAAGCGGACTGGTACTGGGTTAGGAACGGCGATTGTTAAGTCGATTGTGGAGGCTCACAAAGGGAAAATTACTTATGAGTCAGAGGACGGAAAAGGTACAACTTTTTACATCCGCTTGCCGAAAATCATGGCTTTAGGAGAGCAAAATTAAGCAGGTTGGAAGATATATACTTAGGACTTTTTCACTAAGCATCAGAGACTTAGTTGATGAGTAAATATCTTGTTGTAAAACAATATTTTCCTAATAAACCGGGTTTAAGAGCGTAAGTCATAATACTGTGTAGCGACTTGGAGAATCAAGTATAATTGAATTAACGAACTGCTAAAAATTTGATGCCAGTTAATATTCAAACTTTACCCACAGAAGTTATCAATTTAATTGCCGCCGGCGAAGTGATTGACTCGATCGCCGCAGCGGTAAGAGAATTAGTTGAAAATTCTCTGGATGCTGGCGCAACTCGCATCGTTGTTTCTGTCTGGCCCGAACAGTGGCGGGTGCAAGTTGCAGATAATGGTACAGGAATGGATCTGGAAAATTTGCAGCAGGCGGCTTCGCCTCACAGTACGAGCAAAATTACCACGGAAGCAGACCTTTACAAAATTGATACTTTGGGATTTCGTGGGGAAGCTTTGCACAGTTTAGCTCAGTTGGGCTGTTTGGAGGTTTTGAGCCGATCGAATGATTTGGGATTGGGGGATTTTTCTGAAAATCGAGAGTCGGCGCAAACCCCCGCCAAATCTTCCTTTAACAAGGGGGGAGTTGAAAATGCTCGATCGGGCTGGCGGGTGGTTTACAATAACGCGGGCGTTGCTGTAGAGGTGGAAACAGCCGCGATCGCTCCGGGTACGGTGGTGACTGTTGATAATTTGTTTGGCAATTGGCCTGTGCGCCGCAGTTTTTTGTCGCCGGCACAGCAAATGCGATCGATCCAATTAACCCTTCAGCAAATTGCTATTTGTCACCCGCACGTTAATTGGCAGTTGCGTCAAGCAAATACCCCTTGTTTGCACGTAACTCCTGGTAGCACAGCAGAACAACTTTTACCTCAGTTCGTGCGCGGTGTGCGATCGAGCGATTTGCAGTATTTAAAGTTAGATTTGCCTGCGAGTCCTCAAAATCAGAAAGCTGCAAGTTTATTGCTAGAAACTCAACTTGTGGGCGCTACAGTTAAGCCTAATTACCAATTACCAGTTGCTACTTCCCAATTCCCAATTTCCAATTCCCAGTTTTTAGAATTAGTAATTGGTTTGCCCGATCGCTGTCACCGCAGACGGCCGGATTGGGTGAAAGTTGGGGTAAATCGGCGAGTTGTGCGATCGCCCGAATTAGAGCAAACTATTCTCAGCGCCTTTGCCCGCACTTGTCCGCGAGATCGCTATCCCGTGTGTTTTGTCCACCTGCAAATCTCCCCTTCGGAAATCGACTGGAACCGCCACCCCGCTAAGGTGGAAATTTATCTACATGATCCGAGTTTTTGGCAAGCGCAAGTTAGCGCGGCAATTACTCGTGCTTTGCATTTGAACGATGAAGTTTTGCCGCCTGCCCCAATTCCCGATCGAGTGGGAAAATTGCTGAAGGCATCGGAACAAAAAAGTGCTTACAGGGTCGGGATTTCGGCTAGGCAGAATGATGGCGGCGGTGAAGAGGAAAAAGCTAATAAAATAGGATTGATGGAATTGAGGGCGATCGCTCAAGTCCACAATACATACATTGTTGCGGAACATTCCAGTGGAATGTGGTTGGTGGAACAGCACATCGCTCACGAGCGCGTTTTATACGAGCAATTGTGTGCGGCGTGGCAGCTAAAATGTCTAGAAAAACCAGTGATTCTGAGTCAATTATCAGCAGTGCAAATTGAAAATTTATCCCGCTTAGGTTTGGAAGTAGAAAGTTTTGGGGAACAGCTATGGGCGGCCCGCGAAGTTCCTGAATTGTTGGCAGATCGAGATGACTGTGCGGAGGCGATTTTTGAACTCAGTAAAGTCGCAGATTTGCAAGCTGCTCAAGTTGCGACTGCTTGCCGTAGCGCTATGCGAAACGGTACTCCTTTGAGTCTTTCCCAAATGCAAAATTTGTTGGATGAATGGCAGCAAACTCGCAATCCGCGCACTTGTCCTCACGGTCGCCCTATCTATTTTGCTTTGGAAGAATCGACTCTGGCTCGGATTTTTCGCCGCAGTTGGGTGATTGGCAAAAGTCACGGGATTTAAAGGTTAAAAGTTAAGCTGTAAGGTGCGCGTTACATACAAGACTGTTTTTTTTGAACCGCAGAGGGCGCAGAGAACGCAGAGAGGAAGAGAAGAGAGAGATGTTTTTAATATTTTTTTGGGCAACTGGATATTCGTATAAAATGTCAATTAAAATCAAATAAATGATAAATATGGATTTTCCGATCGCCCGACAACTCTTTTATCAAGAAATAAATCAGCCTGATGGCTCGATCGACCTGGCGAAAGCTGCTCTTTACATGGCTTTGGAAGAATACCCCAATTTAGAACCCGAGGAGTATCTCAACGCTCTCGACACGATCGCAGATGAAGTGCGCGATCGCCTGCCGGCACAGAATTATCCGCTGCGGATTATTCAAACTATTAACGCCTATTTATATGGGGAGTTGCAGTTTGCGGGCAATGATGTTGATTATTACGACCCCCGCAATAGCTTTTTGAATGAAGTTATCGATCGGCGTACTGGTATTCCGATCTCTTTATCTTTGGTTTATTTGGAGGTTGCTAAGCGCATTGATTTTCCAATGGTGGGAATTGGGATGCCAGGACATTTTTTAATTAGACCGGATTTTGAAGATGCTGGCATTTTTGTTGATGCGTTTAACGGCGGCGAAATCTTGTTTCCTGAAGATTGTCAAGCCAGACTTTCTCAAATTTATGGTCAACCTATGGAGTTGCAGCCGACTTTTCTCGCCCCGGTAAGTCGCCGACATTTGTTGGGGCGAATGCTGGGAAATCTGAAGGCGATTTACTTGCAACAGCAAGATGCTGTGAGGGTACTCTTGGCGATCGAACGGATTTTGCTGCTGTTTCCCGATGCGCTGGGGGAACGGCGCGATCGCGGAATTCTCTATTATCAACTGGGACGCTTGGTGGAAGCGCGCCACGATTTGGAACTATACCTGAGAAATACTCCGAATGCTCCTGATGCTGCTAGAATTCGCCAATTAGTCGATCGGCTCGATCGGGATATGTGAACTTAAATTTGCTATCGATCGCACACTATAAGACCTATTCAAGTGACACTCAATAAACTGCTGCCCCACGACTCAAATTCGCTTTTATAATTTTTGCAAAGGTATATAAAATTGTCAAACCGCTAATTATAACATATTAATGGTCAATTAATACCTATCTTTTGATAGGTTAAATTTGCTTGACGTGACTGTAGAATCATAGGTCATTTACCGAACTTCCGAGTCCACTTTCCCGACTGATACCCGCACTGATACCCGCACTGATACCTGCACAGACGACCGATCGAAAAAGTATTTTGACGTAAAGAGGCACAAACTTATGAACTTTCAGTTTCAACAAGGTTATCTCAACGGAATGCAACCGCTGTCAGCCCATTTAACCAAAAGAATGTCAAATTCTTTATCATTAGGTTTGGCGCTTTTGCTGGGAACAAGTGCAGTATTCCTAAGCAGTGGCAAAGCCTTTGCATTAGATAATCTTACCGTAAAATACGGTGCTGTTGACGTAACATTACCGATGAGCGACTTGCAAAGCTTTGCACAAACCGGCCAAGCATCATCTCAACTGCAAAGCGTTCTGAGTCTTGCGAAACAAACTCCGGAGTCGATGCGCGAAATATTAACGCGAGAAGTGCCTTTAGATTCCCAATTAGTAGCGCGACTAGCAAGCACTTATTTTGGGGAAATTGTTTTCAAACAATTGGGCGAGGTTGCTTATGCGCCGACTGCTCGGCTTCAAAGCGTGCCGGCACTGCGCGATGCTTTAGTCGCAGCTTCCAAAGATGGCAAAATATCGCTGATAGAAGTGATGCAAAATTACAGCCCTGCTGCTTTAGAAGTTGACGGCAATCAAGCGATGGTTATTTATGAACGAGTGATTAAAGATGTGCAAGATTTGCAAGCTTTGTATCAGAATTCCCCGGCTTTGCAAAATACGGCTAACCAAGCCGTGAATTCGGCGAGAGAAATGATTTGTCAGCCCAATCCATCGGGAAGTGCGAAATAAATAACTGAAGTTGGAGGGAAGGGGTAATTGGGAATTGGGAATTGGGAATTGGTGTTTTTTCCTATTAGCCCTAGCTTTCAGCTATTAGCAATTACTTATGACCGATTACCAATTACTCGGCTACGCGAGGGTAAAAGTTCCCAATTACCCATTATCCATTACCCCTTACCCATTCTTTGAGATAGTTGCTCTGCTACCCGCTTGAGTCTGCGGAGTTGGTCTTTCATATCTTTTTCTGTCCAAGGGGCTGCAAAGCGATTGAAACCAAATCTAATTAAACGATTGGGAATTTGAAATTCAAAGCGGTTAATCAAGAGAGTTCCTTGGATTTGCGGCTGGCATTCCCAACGATCGCATCCTTTGAAAAATCCGTCAAACCCCCAAACAATTAAACCGGGTTGTCGCTCCAACACAACACTCTCTAAAGAGGGTTGCAAAACGGGAATTTTTATGATAAATAAGCTGCGACTTCCTACGGCAGTATCCCATTCACCCTGGGGATCGCAGCGTAGCAGGGGATTGAGCCACTTGTGCATTAAAGTGCGATCGACTATACATTGCTCCACAAGAGTAGCAGCAGCGCGAATTTCAATGGATTGCTCGAAAACTTGACGAATTGACATGAGAACCTGCAACAAGGAGGGTATTACAAAACTTTGCTTACTTGATAGTCCTTTATTTACTTGTAACGTCAATTTTCCCAGAAATTAAAAGATTGACACACTCATAAATACAGTGTATCATCTTGAATTAAAGTATATATACCGATTATGGAGTTAGTCGAAAGGCACATCATTAAACCAAATCATAGGTTTTATCGAGAAGCCGATAGACTCTCTTTGTTGTGCAAAAATCTTTACAATAGCGCTAACTACATCTACCATAAAAAATTTTTTGCTAGCCAACAAACAAACGCTCTGGCTGTTGATCACGCCCTCAAAACAAGTCCTGATTACAAAGCACTGCCCGCAAAATTAGCACAAAGCACGATCGGCTTAGAGATCAAAGCATGGACTAGCTACTATCTAGGGGTGCGAAACTATCAGGAATACACCACTAAATTTAAAACCGCAGCGCAAAGCCCTCATTATCAAGGTTCAAGAGATCGAAAAAGAGAGAACGGGCGCTATGTAGTTGTATTTAATTGTCAAGCTGTCAGCAAAAGAGCTTTAAAAAAAGGATATGTTCGCCCCTCTGGAACTAATATTTGGTTGCCATCAAAAGTCACCTCGATTCTGGAAATCCGGATTGTTCCCAAAGTAGGTTGTTATGTGGTCGAAGTGCTCTATGAGAAGTTAGAACAGCCTTTACAAGTTAATCAGACAGTAGCTGCCATAGCTTTAGGATTAAACAATCTGGCAACATTAACCTACAATGTTCGTGGGCTAGTAGCGACAATCTACGACGGACAGGCTGTTAAGTCAACCAATCAATACTGCAATCAAGTTTCATCGGCATTGAAATTATTGCTGCCCGTAGCGCAAAAAAACAGTAAAAAACTCGCCAAATTGTGGCACAAGCGTAACTGTAAAGTGGATTACTACCTCCCCACGACGAGTTACGCAATTATTAAAGAACTCGTTAATCATCAAATTGGCTTGCTGGCTATAGGCTGGAACGATGATTTTAAAGATGGGATTAATACAGGTTTGGTTAATAATCAAAATTTTCCCTGTATTCCCCATCGCCGGTTTGTGCAAATGTTGCAGTACAAAGGACAACTTGCTGGAATTCCAGTTCTGTTAGTTGAGGAGAGTTACACCTCCCAATGTTCAGCTTTGGATTTGGAACCAATTCAACAACATTCCGACTACATTGGCAGTAGGGTAAAAAGAGGATTGTTCAGAACCCAAACTGGACGCTTCATCAATGCCGATGTAAACGGTTATTGGAATATTGGCCCAAAAGCAGTCGGAGATTGGTTTATCCCAAATTCGATAGAGGGTTTTGTAGTTAACCCAGTACATTAAAAGTGTACAAACATTAAATTTAGGCGATGTCTAGATTTTTTGGAACTATTATTAAAGTTTCGTCTTCACCTTGTCAAATGTGACGTTAACCTGAGAAAAAAATGAATGAAACTTGGCAAGAAATAACTCAACCGATATCGGGCCCCATAGGGGCTTTGTCCGATCGCATTTTGGCCCAGGCCCAGCCCGGGAATCCGCTGACAGATGCAGAACGCGGAATTAACAATTTCCTTCAGGGCTCAAACATTGAAAATCTCCTCTGGGCCGTCGGTATCCTGCTCATTGGCTTGATAGTATCAGCCCTCGTCTCTTCTTTAGTGGGGGGATTGCTCAAGAAGACTACGCTGGACAATCGGCTGGCTGCTTGGATTACCGGGCGCCCGGAAGGAGCTGGAGCCCCGCACGTGGAAAAATGGATTTCCGCAGCGGTGTTCTGGATCATTTTTGTATTTTTCCTAATTGCCTTTTTCAACCGGCTGAATCTAACGGCTGTCTCGCAACCCCTCAATACTTTTCTCAATCAAATTACCGGTTTCTTGCCGAAGTTAGCCGGTGCACTAATTTGGTTGGGGATTGCTTGGGTGTTGGCAACTGTAGCCAAAATGGCCGTATCGCGGGCGATGCGGGCTTTTAGCGTGGACGAGCGCTTGAATCAAGAGGTGGGAACTGCGCCCACTGAGCGCCCTTTGCTGCTGAGCGATACTGTGGCGAATGCGCTGTACTGGTTCATTTTTCTGCTGTTTTTGCCGCTGATTCTCGACTCGCTGGAAATGCAGCAGGCTCTGCTGCCGGTTAATAATTTACTCAACCAAATTCTGGCAGCAATTCCGAAAATTCTGGAAGCTTTGGTGATTGGGTTTGTGGGCTGGCTACTGGCTATGGTGGTGCGACGGATTGTTACGAATCTGTTGGCTGCTGCTGGGGCGGACGGTTTGGGCGCTCGGTTTGGAATTTCGCGGACTTCTGGCGGACAATCGCTTTCGTGGATTGTCGGTACGATCGTCTATGTTTTGATTTTGATTCCAACGGCGATCGCAGCTCTGAACGCTTTGGACATTCAGGCGATTTCGCAGCCGGCAATCGCGATGCTCAACACAATTCTGGGCGCGCTTCCCAACATTTTTACAGCAGCGCTAATTCTGGGGGTTGCTTACTTTTTGGGGCGCTGGATCAGCGATTTGGTGACTAATATCCTGACGGGAATTGGCTTTAACAATGTCTTTTCTTGGTTGGGAGTGCAGCAGCCGAAACAGCGACTGCGACTACCGCCAAGTTCGATCGATCCGGAGGCAACGATTCTTCAGGAACCGGAACTTCCGGCCCGCACGCCTTCTGAGTTTGTCGGCATCGTGGTGCAGGTGGGCATCATGCTGTTTGCTGTGGTGGCGGCTACCGATGTGCTGGGGATTCCAGCACTGACTGCGATTGTTAGCGGTATTGTCCTGGTTGCAGGTCGGGTGCTGGCCGGTTTGGTGGTATTTGCGATCGGCTTGTATTTGGCGAATCTGGCGTTTAGTTTGATTGCCAGTTCTGGAACTCGTCAAGCGCGGCTTTTGGGCCAAGCGGCTCGGATCGCGATTATTGCCTTTGTTTCAGCCTTGGCGCTGCAACAGATGGGCATTGGCAGCGATATTGTGAATTTGGCTTTCGGGCTCCTGCTTGGGGCGATCGCAGTTGGCATTGCTCTAGCTTTTGGTTTGGGCGGGCGCGAGATTGCTGCCGACCAAATTCGCGAATTGTTAGCGTCGTTTAAACAAGATAAGACGCCGCGTTTGTAATTCTATAAAATGGCGTTTGTCAAGTACAAACGCCTTTTTTTTATGATTAATTTTATTGTGAGGGTCGCGAAGCAATCGCAAAGCCTTTGAATTTGAGGATACAGCTATAGACTGTTCGGAAGCAGAGATTGATTCTTGTTTCTGGGCCGATGCCCCTAATTGAGAATGGTAAGAGCTGCGTCGTCGGCCCTAAAACAACAAAACCTCCTCATAGAGAAGGTTTTATCACAATCGGAGCGGCGGGATTTGAACCCACGACCCCTACTACCCCAAAGTAGTGCGCTACCAAGCTGCGCTACGCCCCGACAGCTTTAACAGCTTAGCATAGAATTCCCGAAAAAGTCAAAAAACTTTTAAAACTTTTGCAGCCTGCACCAAAGTCGGAACCACAGCCGTCGGCCAAAAACCCTCGCACCTCCTGCCAGCATTCAAGATCAACTGCACGCTGTAAGCTTCGGGATAGCCTTCCACCTGCACCCACAGCAAGTCGCTTTCGGCTTCAATAGCTATTTTTTCCTCGTCCATTAACTCAGAGGCCATGTGACTCATTGTGCCGGCCAATTGCCCCAACAATCGGCAAAAATCGTTTAACTCAGCCTCCGTGAGTTCGATCGCCCAACTGTCGCCACCCACCAAACCCTTAAACTCCTGGGCCTCCGGGTTCCATCCCAAACGCCACCCAACACCCGTTTTAATTACACGTTCCACCATTAAGGGATTTTAGATTTTAGATTTTGGATTTTAGATTAGTAGGACTTACTCATAAATACGAAAGAAAACGGGTTTTTTACCTGTGTTAAACGCTCAACAGCAATATTCCCGTAAAAAACCCGGTTTCTGCATTCCTGAGTATTAAGGTGCCAGCAACTTCGCATCTCCCGGCTGCGGCTGCGGTATCTCCGGCGAATTCGATCGTCCTTGTGGTTTTTCCCCCGCCGTCGGTGTGCGCCCACCCCCCGAACTCTCCGTAAAAACCTCAACCAAAGCTTGAACCAAAGCATCCCGCTGTGCTCTATTTAACTTTTGAATAGCAGCGCGATCCTGTTCCATGGGATTTGAGCGCAAAACGTCTTTTCCCGGATAAACACTTTCCACCAAATAATCTGGAGTGGCGCCCAAATAGTCAGCTAAACTCAACTTCCAATCAAAGCGGTAATTGGGCGGCCGTCCTTTGACAAATACGTGATATCGAATCAACCGCCCGACTAAAGTATTGGTAGGATCGACCTTCCCCGTTTCCTTAGAAATGTAGTTATTTTCGATCGGGAAATCCGGCAATTTTTCGTACACCAATTTCCACGCATCTTGCACCCTCACTTGCGGGGGCGCAGATTGTTGAGCCACCCGCTGCACTGAGGCAGACTCAGAACTCCGCAGCAGCGAAGGTTCCAAAGCCGACATACTCAGTTCCCCGGATTCCAATACCCAACTCAAAAGCGTGAAAATCGCTACACTCAAAGTAACCAACAGAAAACTTAAGCCCTGCTTTAATCTATTCACGGTTTTGACAAAAATTTCAAAAATAGAATAATTTCATAAACTTACCCCCAAGCAGATGTCCTAGTTTCTAATTTTAGGATTTACACTCCTCAACCCGGTTTATTAGAAAAATCAGATTTTTGTTAACGAGGGAACTAGAAATAAACCGGGTTTATCCTCCCGCGCGCCCAAGTCTAGTTTGAAAAAGTTGTGAGTTTTGAGTTGACAAAAATTGCTGGCAATTCACCACTCAAAACCCAAAACTCCAGAAGTCTAGTACTTGTCTCCGATAATTTCCGGCTGAGTCAGTTCGTCCGACATCTCAAATATCGCCCGCATTACAGGTTTCATTTGATGGTCGTCCATATTGTCAAAATCTTCATAGCGACGGCGTTTTGCGCGGTTCGCCACCTGCACCGTAATCCGATAGCGGTTGGATGCACCGTTAATCAACTCTTCCGCGCGACGGGTTAGCTGAGTAGAATCGAAGGGTGGACGCTTATTAGCCATGAGACTACCTACTTTATGTAATGTTACATTCTAGTCTAGTATGTCAAGATTCATAATTTATTAACTGAGTATCATTGCTTATGCAGGTAGCAACAGCCTATTCCTTTGGTCACTTGCATCGGGGAAATTCTCATCCCCTCAAATTGGTTGCTTTCGGCGACAGCTTAATCTACGGTTTCGGCGACGGTGTAGGTGGGGGTTGGGTGGAAAGATTGCGGCGCCAGTGGATGTTACCGGAGAGTGCAGGACACGTTTTATACAATTTGGGCGTTCGGGGCGATCGCACCTATCAAGTCTCCCAGCGGCTCGAAAACGAGTTTCGCCACCGTGGCGAACTGAGAAACCGTTTCCCGGATGCGATTATTCTTTCGG
Source organism: Microcoleus sp. w1-18aA5 (assembly GCF_036701705.1). Taxonomy (NCBI): domain Bacteria; kingdom Bacillati; phylum Cyanobacteriota; class Cyanophyceae; order Oscillatoriales; family Microcoleaceae; genus Microcoleus; species Microcoleus sp. w1-18aA5. The sequence continues at coordinate 14,938 of NZ_JAUPTE010000075.1, forward strand.
TAGGCCTCAACGATTCGGCGAGAGTGCAGTCGCCTACCGGGCGCAGCTACACTGAGTTTGAACATTTTAAAACTGTTTTGGATCATTTGTTAAACCTGTCCCAACAACTTTGTCCGGTGATATTTGTCGGGATGGTGCCGGTGGATGAAAGTAAAATGCCTTTTCAAGATTGTTTGTATTACAGTCATGCTGACCAATATCGGTATAAAGAAGCAACGAAATTAGCTTGTGAGTTGCGGGGAATTCCCTATTTAGATATTTTTGATAAATGGATAAATCGGGGCAGTGATTGGTGGCGATCGCGCCTGATTGCAGACGGGCTGCATCCCAATGCAGCGGGGTATCAATCTTTATTTGAAGATGTGACAAGTTGGGAGCCGCTAGCCTCTATTAGTCATTAGTCATCCGTAAAAATGAAGTAGGGTGCGTCAGCTAGCATTATTTCCGCTACAAACTAAGAATCTCACAACTGACCCACTCCCCCAAAAAACGGTGAGTCAGATTCATACTTTCCGTGCAAATTGAAAATCTCAAACCTGACGAACCCAACCACTGATTGTATTCTTGACCATCAAAGAAAACTTTATAAAAGGCTCAATAACCAGGTGGATGTTGCAAACTACCAACCACTTTATCGATCGCTTCTGCGATCGCCAACAACTCCATTTCACGCCACCGCTTACCAACAATTTGCATTCCAATCGGTAAACCATTTTGAGTTTGTCCAATTGGAATTACCACGGCAGGATGTCCACTAAGATTAGAAGGCATCGTGTAAGCCCCGTTTGCCACTGCATGAGGATAGGATCTGCCATCAATGTCAACGGCACTCCAAGCGGGACGGTGAGTAAACGCAGCGGTTGCAGCAACGGGACAAAGCCATACATCCCAAGGTTCTAATGCCTCATCTATATGGGCAGTGAAGCGATCGCGCTGTGTGAGTGCCTCGAAATATCCTTTCAAACTTGGATTCAATATCTCAGGTAGGAATCTGCTGAAATCTCCCAATTTTCGGAGTTCCTTGTCGCCTTGGGTTGCGGTGCGGAAGATTAACTCTAAACTACGACGCAGGTTATATCTATCCTGCGGTTGAGCGTAGATAGTGAGGTACATTGACATCCGTCCGTAGAGATTCAATATTTTGGAAAGGTCAAAGTCTTTGGGAAGCCAGCGTTCGGTTTGGACACCTGCGTCAGAGAGTGTCTGCACGATCGACTCCATAGCTGCTCGAATTTCAGAAGCAACGGGAACTTCGGCCCATTCAGCAGTCCAAGCGATTTTGAGATGCTGCAAAGGCTTGCCAGAGGGTCGATCGAGCGGAACTGGCGGGACATCAGGGCGCCGCAGATCCGCGCCTGCAATTAACGAAAAACAAAGCCGGATATCTTCGAGCGATCGCGCAAAACACCCAACGGTCATCATTTGCCGAATAGACAGGGGCATTCCCGGCACTTCAGGGATCTGCCCTGCTGTAGAAATACGGCGATCTGTCGGCTTTAAACCATATATGCCGCAGAAATGAGCGGGTTGACGCACCGAACCCCCGAAATCGTTCCCCAAATCCAACGGTGAAAGTCCTGCTGCGACAGCCGCAGCACTCCCTCCAGAACTGCCCCCAGGTGTGTAGTCAAGATGCCAAGGATTATTCACCCGTGGAAACAGAGAATTTGTGCTTTGATAATCGGCAGCCAGTTCCGCCATGTTGGTTTTTCCCATGATGACAGCACCTGCTGCCCGCAATCTTGCAACAGCAGTTGCATCCTGTTGAGGCACATAATCTTTGAGGGGAATATAGCCTGCTGTGGTGCGGAGTCCGGCTGTTTCAAAAATGTCTTTAATCGTGATGGGAACCCCATGTAAAGCACCCCAGTTTTCTCCTCTAGCTAGGGCTTCATCGGCAAGTCTTGCTCTAGTACGAGCATTGTCTTCATCCAGGGTACAAAGGGCGTTTAATTGCGAGTTGTGCTTTGCGATTTGAGTAAGGTAAGCGTCGAGAACTTCGACGGCAGAGACTTGGCGATCGCGAATCATTCGCGCTAGCTGATGGGCAGAGGCAAACGTCAGGCTACTCATAAGCAACAAACAGGTAGTTGTTGATAAAGCTAATTATATTCACTTTTAGTTAATATAGTTAACTAATATCAAACGGCTTTGTCCCTAAATCCTGTTAATTGCAGACACAAGGTAGATAAGGGAGATAAGCAACATAAGGATTTTAAGGAATTTAAGCATTTTAAAATCCCCCACTAAGAATAAAACTATTTATTTTAAACTACCGTATCTTCCCGGCACTAAAAATAAAAGCATTCAATAATGATTACATGAGTGAGGGAAAAAGAAGTTCGGCAGAATCAATCAGCCTATCAAAAGCTTACTTGTCCTCAATAAAAAAATGTGTAAATTGGAGAATCAAAAAATGTCTGTATTAAATCGCATTAAATGCGGTACATCTGTTTTATTAACCTTGGGAACAGTTGCCGGAACCGCAGCACCGATGCTAATTCCCGCCCCTGCTTTTGCTCAAACAGCTTTTTCGGATGTTAATAATAACTACTGGGCAAAAGATTTTATTCAAGATTTGTCCGAAAGAGGAATTATCAAAGGATTTCCCGATGGCAGTTTTCGCCCGGATGCACCGGTAACGCGGGCTGAATTTGCGGCTATGATCCGTTCGGTGAAAAAGGCAAAAACCCGCGGTGCTGTAAGGTTTGCCGATGTTCCGTCTAATTTTTGGGCAAGCGGGGCGATCGCCGAAGCTTACGAAATGGGATGGATGTCTGGCTATCCCGGCAATGTTTTCAGGCCGACACAGCAGATTCCTCGCGTTCAAGTTGTAGTCGCTTTAAATAACGGCCTGGGCTATGAGCCTACGTGCGATTTTCAAGATGTTCTCAGCTACTATAATGATGCGGGTGAGATTCAAACTTATGCTGTCAAAAGCGTTGCTGCTGCTACTGAAAAACAGTTAGTTGTCAGCTATCCTAATCCTAAATCTCTCAAGCCGAACAAGTCAGCAACGCGAGCTGAAGTAGCTGCTTTTATCTATCAAACATTAGTGAGTACCAATCAAGCAAGAGCAATTAATTCTCCTTACATTGCTAAGATTGATGTTAGCGAGTCTGTTGCTGTGAAAATTCCCAGGGGGGTGACTATCCCCATCGAGTATGCAAAAGGCAAGATTTTGCTCGCCCCTAATGACAAGTCTCCGATTACGCTGACTGTTGCTTCGGATATCACGGGAAGTAATGGCCAAGTGCTGATACCGGAAGGCTCGAAAATTAGCGGCGAATTGCGATCGACTACTTCGGGCGTTCAGTTTGTGGCTCAAGAATTAAGTATCATCAATGGCAGCAGAGTGCCTCTCAATGCCACTTCGCAAGTGATTACTAGGAAAGAAACTGTTACGAAAGGCGTTAATGTTGGTAATCTGGTTAAGAATACGGCGTTGGGTGCAGCAGCAGCGGCGGCGATCGCAGGTGTTACTGGCGATCGGGCGATCGCGACTGAAGAGGTGCTCGGCGGTGCGGGAATCGGGACTTTGATCGGGGTGTTTTTGGGCAGAGATAAAGTCGATTTGTATGCTGTTAATCCTGACACCGATTTAGATTTGCTGTTGAATTCCGATTTGGTAGTTGGTACTGCCAGCACAGGCATTTGTAGCGCTCGATAGAGCCGATACTTGGAAATTTCCTCAAACCCCTCGCCTTGCAGGAGAGGGGTTTTAATGTGTGTATTTTACCTTGCTACAGGTGCATCTAATCAAATAATTAGCCAGGGATTTTCTTTAAGTGTGAATTCCTACGGACATCCCAAACTTTCGCGAGTAGAAACTCCCGTCACGGGATTGACACCATCTGCTTTCTCGCACAGGAGAGTCACTTGATAAGCGTCGATAATCGCGTCAGTAAAATCAGCGCCGGAAATTGCAGCATCAAAAAACCGAGTTCGAGTCATGATTGCCTCGGAAAAATTAGCATTTGTCAAATTAGCGCCGTCGAATGTAACTCTATCTGCCAAAGCACCGGAGAGGTTTGCACCTGACAAGTTGGCATTTAGTAAAACTCCCTTAGTCAAAATCGCATTAGTTAAATCAGCACCTTGAAAATTGGTTCCCCGCATTTCAGCAGCGACAAATGTTCCCCCCGCTAAATCAGAGTTGGAAAAATCGCGATCGGACAAATTAATGTTTGTGTAATTAATATTTGTTTTCGGTAGGGCAAATGCCGGAGTAGCACTCAGCAGCACCCACCCAACAGCCAACACTAAACTTAAAAACAGGCTCAGGAATATTCGGAAAACGCTTTTCATAATGATGGGAATGGGGAATGGGGCATAGTTGACTGTTGACGGTTGACTGTTGACTGTTGACAACTAACAACTGACAACTAACAACTGACTAATTAAAATCGCTTTACCCAATCTTCGCCAACCCGAAGTGTCAAGTCAGAATTAATTTCACCCGTAGAAGATGCTTCTAGTTTACCGCCACCTAACTCTTTTTGCAGTAGATTGGCTGCCTCTAAATCGCCTTGCTGAACAATAATTTGACTTTGACGCTGCTTCTGGGGCGCATCCTGCACTACAGATACATTAAAAAAGCCCTTTTTTGTGAGAAATTCAGCAACGTTTTTTGCGGTTGTCGGTTTGCTAGAAGCGTTTTGGACAGATATTTTGAGGTTTTTGGGCAACAGGGACTCGCTGGGATTGCGAATTCGTCCTTGTTCAAAATCCGGCACGCCCAGGTTCAAATATTGTGTCATAATGCGATCGCGCCCCAGCGCATCTACAATCCAATAACTCCTCAAATCCCCTGTTTCTGAACTAGAACGTCCAGGCAACATTACCATTTTAAAATTATCTCGCTCCAATTGCAAACCGAAATTTGCCAGCGTCAATATTTCCTCATAATTTAGGTTTGTATCCACATATTTTTGCATCAATCGAACAATTTGTGGCAAGCGCACCAATACTGATGGACTTGCGAGGCGGTCCCGAATAGCTTGAATTAAAGATTGCTGCCGCTGAATGCGGCCGATATCTCCTAAACCATCGTTGCGAAATCGAGCAAATTGTTCTGCTTGTTCTCCGTTGAGAGTTTGCCATCCCTGCCCTAAGTTTATTTTTAACTTTTGAGCGGTATCTGTATAGGACATCGCGCGAGGTACAAATACCTCAACTCCGCCCAACAAATCGACTAATTCCTGAAACGCATTACTGCTGACTCGCACGTATCGCTCAATTTTCGTATTGTTCAGCATACTGCTAACCAATCGCGTCGCCAAAGCTGCTCCTCCTCTAGCATTGGCTTCGCTAATTTTGCTGAAGCTAATTCCGGGCTCTTCGACTTGAGTATCTCGTGGAACTGAAAGCAAACTAATAGATTTATCTCTAGGATCGAGGTGCAATAAGAGTATGGTATCGCTGCGACCATCAAAAATCTTAGGGGAATTGGCGACAGCTTCCGGCACGCCGTCAATTCCCAATATCAAGATATTAACTGACCGCGACAGGCGGTATCCAGAGCGGTTGGAGGATAGATAGTCAAAGCCAGTCGCCTCTAATACTCTATTGATAATTGGGGGTTCTACGGGAGCTAAAAGGGCGGTAATTGCCCCCAATGTGGCCGAGATGGCGGCTGTGAAAACTAGGAAAAAGAGCCCCACTATATACAGGAAGAATTTAGGCTTTTTTCGAGATATTTGATCGACTGGTGTAACAAAGTCTCTTTTAAAAATTGACAAGTTTTTCATGGACTTGCTGTTGGTTATTGCAGTTTTTCAGCTTTGCAGTAAAACTTGGGCGGTGCTTCTGGAAAGTATTTGAACATAGCCGGACACAGCCAGCCTTCGAGATTTTTCGATTCCCACCGATACCAGTTACCGCCGTATTCTGCTTTCAACCACAGCATTTCTGCTTGATATCCGGGAAATGGATTGGCTGAAAATAAAAGTCGGAAACCTTGAGCGGCATTGGGAATGTCTGCGACAAGCGCGTTAATCATTTCGGGGACGCCCTGAACAAATGGTTCTCGGACAAGTCCGACTCGCTCGTCGTCAAAAACCCAGGTGTACTGTTCGCGATAGGGGTAAATTACCATCATGGCATTGGACATGGTATTCGCCTCTTTTCATTTCCTTTTTTTGTCTGCAAAAATGCAAGTGTGGATACATTATATTCTGTTGCGCGGAAGTTGTGCGCTATCCGATTTGACAACCCTGTTTTAAATTAGGAATTTTGGCGGGTTATTTACAAACTTTATTCGGTTTGGGCGGATTGGCGAAGTTTAGGGCTATGGGGCTTTAGATCTATTTTTGTGTTTTTTTTATTTTAGGTAAATAGTATTCTAATCATGGAAATAAAGGGGATTACTGGCATGATTTTTACTATTATGGGGCCTATTTGTATAACCTTTACTACGTTTATAGTAAGGACAAATAGTCTGTATTCTCCCAAACTATGAGAACCGACACCCTAACTACAAACCTATAACTATTTGTAGCTGGGTGTGATGTTTCTTTTCGGGAAGCTCACGCTCAAATTCTCGTCAGCTCAACCAGGGCATTAGCTAAATATTGATACTGCGGCAAAGTATTGTATAACTGAGCCGAAATCCTCACCAACTGCTTGCTAGCATCCGGCCAAGGAATCACCGGAACTTCAATTTTAAAAATCTCCCACAGCGCCTCTTGCAAAGGTGGAATTCCTCCCTTTGCAACCACATCAGACTGGGAGTCGGCCAGTGGCACAACAGCCATCGAACCCACCATTTCATCTGGACAAGGTAGCGACAAATCTAATTTGTCCGCCAATATTTTTCTCCCCGCCAATGCTAAAGCATGATTCTTTGCCATCAATTCCGGCCATCCGCCGCTCAACAAAGAACCCATAAAATCAATAGCTACAGGCACGCACAAATAGGGGCTAGGATCGACTGTTCCCATCCAGTCAAATTCTAGCTGAAAGCGCGATTTATCAGCGCGGGGCGAATTAGCACCGTGACTGATTGTAGTTGGCCGAATGGCATCTTGCTTGTCGCGCCGCACGTATAAAAAGCCCGCACCTTTCGGCGCGCACAGCCACTTGTGGCAATTTCCCGTATAATAAGCTGCGCCAATTTCCTCTAAATTCAGTGCTACCATTCCCGGCGCGTGAGCTCCGTCTACCAATACATCCACGCCACGGTTAGCTAACTCGCCCACTAACTGTCTGATGGGAAAAATTAAACCTGTTTGGCTGACAACGTGGTCTAATAAGGCTAACTTTGTTTGCGGTGAAACGCACTTAATTATTGCTTCAATAATTTGTTCTGGTGACTCAATTGGAAAGGGAACTTCTGCTACTATTACTTTAGCGCCTGTACGCTCGGCTACAAAATTAAGTGTGTTGCGACAAGCGTTGTATTCCTGATTTGTAGTTAGCAATTCGTCGCCCGGAGAAAAACTGAGCGATCGCAAAACTGCATTTACTCCCGTCGTCGCATTCGGGACAAACGCCAAGTCATCCTCACTCGCACCGATAAATGCTGCTAACTGATTTCTTGCATTATCCAACAAGGGTTCAAATTCCCGCAGTAAAAAGCGCAATGGTTCTCTTTCTAGTTGTTCTCGAAAAATGGTTTGCGCTTCGAGTACGGGAATCGGACAGGCCCCAAAAGAGCCGTGATTGAGGAAAGTTATATCGCGATCTAGCAACCAATATTGGTTAATCATTAGTAATTAGTAATTAGTAATTAGTCATTAGTCAGTCAACAGTCAACAGTCAACCGTTACTCATTTTACCTTTTAATTGCTCAAACTCTTCTAATGTATTGCAATTGGATAACATTACTGCTTCTCGTTCCCCTACAGGTAGAGGGATTGCGGGGATTTGATTTAACCACTGTTGAAAGGAACGTCCCCCTTTGTCAATAAAACTTTGCAAGCTGGGCAGAGATTGTTGGCGGTAGAAGCCGCACAAAGGCTCCCAGCGCGAATTTTGATAAGGCACAACTGCTAAAGTTGATGGGGGAAATTCGGTTAACTGATTTGCCCAATTCTGAATAATCTGGGCATCCAACAAAGGCAAATCGCAAGCTAACAGTAAAATCCACTCTGCGGCAATTTCTGTCAATCCCTGAGTCAATGCAACCAAGGGCCCGGAGCCCGGATTGTACTCTACCAGAAATTGGGATGTTTCGCTTAAGGTCGATCGATAGCGATCGGGCCAAGCAGTCAGAACATAAACTTCGGGGGTTACAACTGCGGCAACTTCCAACGCACGCTGCAAGAGGGATTTGCCCTCTATTTCCAGTAGAGCTTTATCACTACCCATCCGCGAACTTTGACCGCCGGCAAGCACAATTACGGCAATTTGATGATTAGTCATTAGTTGTTAGTCAGTAGTCAGTAGTCAGTAGTCAGTAGTCATTAGTCATTAGTCATTAGTCAACAGTCAGTAGTCAGCAGTCAGTAGTCAGCAGTCAGTAGTTATCGCAAGAATTGCCTGTTTTGAATAGGCCAAATGCCTGTTCCACAATAATTATTGGAGATCTCTAGTAGTCATTAGTCATTAGTCATTAGTTAACTGTCAACTGTCAACTGTCAACTGTCAACTGTCAACTGTCAACTCAAAACACTAACGGCTTGGCTAACTTCCTCAAGTTTTTGCACTACTTGACCGCGACTTAATAAAGTTTCTGCCTCAATCAAACCAGAGTTTATATCCAAACAAACTCCGCTGCGCCACAGATAAAATCCGCCGTTCCAGATAGCGGACTGCATTAATTCCGATGGTTTTCCCAGCAAAACTTCCTGCATTTGTTTGAATAACTCAGGGGCTGATTCAAAGGCAGGATTTGTGTTGCTAAAACCGTAATCTCCGTGAGCTAAAAGCACTCGTTCAAACTCGGCAGCGGGCTTAGCAATGCCGATAATCGCAGTACGATCGCGCGGCAAATCGCAGCTTCCCTCCAATCCTTTGACTGTGGTATAATTTTTGATTCCCCGCAACTCAAAGGCTTTTTGAAACATACCTTCTGTCGGCGGGTGGACGTAGCCTGATATGACGTTAACGTCGCCGGCACAGGGACACCACATCAACTCCATTGTCGAAAAAGGTGGCCGTTTACCAATTTCGCGGCGGTAGGGTACTAAAGCAGCGGCTTGAGGAAAATGTTTGGGAAGGTAAACAAAACCCAAACCCGTATTGTCAAAAACTTGCTGGACTTTTTCTAAACTCAGTTTTCTCCAGTCAACTCCCAAACCGCGCCAAATTTCAATCAAGGGAATGCCTTCCTTGGTTGGCATGGTATCCCCCCCGTGCATGAGGGTTGGGACGCCAGAAGCGGCTAAAATTAGGGCGGTTATTGGGCTAATTGGAGCCGTGCGCGATCGCCCGTCGTAAGCAATGCCAAACACGGCGACGGTAGAGACGGAAAACCCTTTTTCTCGGTTTGGGGGGGCAAGCATAGGCCCCAATTCTTCATAAGCATCGAGCATTCCGGCTAATTCTTCGCCGGTGGGCCGTTTAATGCGGTGGGAAATCATAAAAGCTCCGATTTGAGCCGGTGTTGCTTCCCCCAGCAGCATCATCCGCGTGGCTGCTGCTGCTTCGGAACGAGTTAAGTTTTCTCCTGTGTGTACTCCGCTGCCAATTTTTCGCAGCAATTCTCTAAATGCGTCACTCATAACTTTTGAAGTTGGTAATTGGTAAGGGGTAATTGGTAGTATTTGAACTGTTTTAAATTTAAATTTCAGAATTATCTATTCAAAATTATCGAATTATACCAGTTCCCTAAAAGAAGGCAATTGTTGGAAATATCCAAACCATTATTTCATCAGTCATTCCCAATCTAAAATCTAAAATCTAAAATCTAAAATGGTATTAACTCCCTGATTTTTCTAGCTTGATTACATCAAGTGGTGGCACAAATTCGCGTACCAGATTCCAAAAATGGGCGATCGGCGGAATTTGCATTCGATCGTGAGTTGTCACCAACACTACTTCGCGAGTCCAAGTAGGATCTGCGGCCAATTGACCGATCGTCGAAACCTTGGAATTTGACCGCTCTTGGGCGATCGACCGAATTGCTAAAGTGCGATCGCCCTTCGCGTCCACCAAAGCTGAATGCGGCAGCAAAGCAATCAACTCTCCCTGTCGCACCACACCCCGAAAAGCATCAAGAGTGTTGAGTTCCAAAACAGCATGAAGTTTAGCACCCATGCGTCCAAATTGTTCTTGCACCATCCGCTGCATTCCGTACCCGTCCTTAAACACCACTTGCGGGTAACAAATCAATTCCGGCCAAGGTACTCGATCGTACTGGGCCAGGGGATGACCCGCCGCCATCAACACCTCGATCGGCTCATTGTAGAGCACCTCAACCAACATTTCCGGGGCGTGAGTAAAATGGCGGTTGTTCATCACCACTGCTATGTCCACCAAACCATCTTTGAGGACTTTCAGAGCTCGATCGCTCCCCAGAGAAGTCACCCGCAATTGCACGTCTGGATAGTCACGGCAAAACTTTTGCAGCACAGGCGGCAAATAAGCAGCGCAAACCGAATGAATCGCAGCCACGCAAAGTTCCGGCTGCTTTCCCGCCCGTAAGTCTCCCAATTCTTCAGCAGCATTTCGCCAAGTCTGACAGATTTTGCGAGCGTGAGGTAGCAGGCATTCCCCTCCCACAGTCAGTTTCGCGTGGGCCGTGCGGTGAAACAGCGACAAACCCACTTCCGCTTCTAATCCCTGCACTTGGCGGCTAATAGTCGATTGGGTAACGCCACACTTCCGGGCCGCTTGCTGAAAGCTACCAGTTTCAGCAACTGAAAGAAATGCTTGAAGCTGCTCTAAGCGCATGGAGGTTTAATTCGAGAGAGATGGTTTCAGAAATTTTACTGGAAGATAATCTGTGACATTAACCGATTTAGTAGCAGAATTTAGTAGACTTTGATACAGGTACAGATTAGTTTTGATTCCGAGGTCAGAGGCGGGGATGCTGCGATCTAAGCATCAATCTGCTGTGGCAGGATTTCTGAGCCTCCAAGTAGAGGTCGATTCTCCTATGTTGAAGGGATTTCTGAATCTGCAAAATTATCAAAAAATAGATTCCATAAAGATGAATTTATCGAATATTGCCAGTTTCTAGCTAAACCGTTTCAATGAACGGCCCTCTAGTAATCCCTTCATCAACAGAGTTTAATTGTTCTGTTTTTCCGTAAGTTGTGAATTCAAAAAATAGCATTTAATTTCGTACCTCCTTGGGAATTATAGTACCTCACTCTCCCTCTACCTCTCAATTAATGTACTAATATTGCAGGCAGGTTAAAGCCTGCTGTGAACTTTCCTCCCCGGACTAAAGTCACTCTTGTTTTCTGTTTTTTTGTGTATAAACTAGAAATTAGCGGGTCAGCAACACAAGTGCAACTAGGATCGATCGCACAGGAAAGCCGAAATGCTGCCATTTATTAAGATTATGTCATTTAACCACAATTTTATTCCTCAAGATGGCTGTTGCCAGTGGCAACCCCAGTTGATGGGACTGCACGCGGTCAGCGATGTGTTAATTGCCTTGGCTTATTATTCAATTCCAGCACTTCTGACATACTATGCCCGGAAGCAGCGAGAGGTGCCTTTGAGCAAGGGGTTTCTCCTATTGGGAGCCTGGTTTTTCTGCGGCGGGACAACTCACTTGATGCAAGTTTGGATGCTGGTGCATCCCAGCGAATGGCTGTCAAGTTCGATCGCCGCCTTAACCGCTATCATCTCTTTGTGGGCTGTAGCGTCCCTGATACCCTCGATTTCTCAAGTGTTGGCTTTGGCTGGGGCGGCCTCTTTACCAGCAAATACGGCGCTGGAAACCCAAAAGGTCGATCGACTGCAAGCCAACTCTGATATTACAAATTCCGTCGCATCCCCCACAACCGAACTCCAGCAAATTAACCAGCAATTGCTTGCAGAAATAACACAGCGCGAGCGAGTCGAGGATCTCCTGCTTGACACCGTAGGCAAGCTGCAAGAAAGCGAAGAACGCTTCCGCGTTTTTCAGGAATTATCTCTAGACGGATTTAACGTGTTTCGCAGCATTCGTGACGAATCCACAATTGTGGATTTTGAATGGGAATACGTCAATCCCGCAGCGGCAAAAATTCAGCAGAGTACCCCGGGCGAATTAATCGGCAAGCGATTGCTGCAAGTGCTGCCAGGCCATAAAGATAGCGGTTTGTTCGACCGTTACGTCCAAGTTTTAGAAACAGGAATTCCCCTCGATACCGAGATTTATTACAACAGCGAAAGCGAAGGCATTGTCGGCTGGTTTCGGATTATGACCGTTAAATTGGGCGACGGCATTGCTATTTCTTTTGGCGATATTACTGAGCGTAAGCAAGTAGAAGCATCCCTGCGCGAGGCGTTGCAAAAACTCACTTCTCATTTTGAAAATACCCCCCTAGCGGTGATTGAGTGGGATGAAAACTTTCATCTCAGCGGGTGGTCACCGGCGGCACAGAAGATTTTTGGGTGGGAATCAACCGAAGTTTTAGGCAAGCATTTTAGCGAATGGAACTTTATTTGTAAGGGCGATTTTGAAGAGGTAAACTCGGTAATTTATAGTTTAAAAAAACCAGAAAATCGGTGCAATGTAGTTCACAACAGCAATTATAATAAGTCGGGTTCGTTGGTACACTGCGAGTGGTACAATTCGGCTTTTTACAGCGATTCGGGAGAGTTGATATCGGTGCTGTCTCTGGTTTTGGACGTGACGGAACGCTTTAAATTTCTGGAAGTGCTGCGACAGTCTGAAGAGCGGTTTCGGATTGCGGCAGAAAGTGCCAGCGATTTGATTTATGAATGGGATATCGAGACTGACATCGTGCTGTGGTTCGGTCACGTAGACGAACATTTGGAGTACGCAAAAGGCGGATTTCCGAGGACAAGAGCAGCTTGGAACAGTATCTTGCACCAGATCGACCGCGATCGAGTTTTGGCGGCAGTCGATCGGTATTTGACTGCGCCAGACAGTTCTGCCGCCCCATTTTTTCAGGAATACCGCGTTCAGTGCCAACGCGGCGGCTTGCTCCACTGGATCGATCGGGGCAAAGCAGTGCTTGACAAACAAGGCAATCCCTACAAATGGATCGGCGTAATTAGCGACATCACCGCTCGCAAAGAGGCCGAAGAACAGCGGAATTGGGCATTGGCGCGGGAACAGGCAGCCCGCCGCGAAGCCGAAGCCAGCGAACAGTTGTACCGCGTCCTCGCTGAAGCGATCCCGCAAATAGTTTGGACTGCCACAGCCGACGGCTGGTTCGACTACTACAACCAGCGCTGGTTTGAATATACTGGCTTGACGCTGGAGGAAACTCAAGGCTGGGGGTGGCAGCTACCTCTACATCCAGATGACGTGGAAGATGCTGTAGAAAGTTGGAAAACCTCGGTGCAGACGGGGAAGACTTACGAGGTGGAATACCGCTTTAAACGGGCATCTGATGGAGCTTACCGCTGGCATTTGGGTAGGGCATTGCCCGTGCTGGACGCTGAAGGGAAAATTCTCAAATGGTTCGGGACTTGTACCGATATTGACGATCGCCAGCGATCGGCCCAAACAGCCTATTTTAACGCTCAAGCTTTGGCTTTGCTGTCGTCAGCTTCCCTGGATTACGAGAAGGCGCTGCAAGGTTTGGCAGATTTAACAGTACCGGGGCTGGGGGATTGGTGCTGTGTGCATTTGCTTGATGCCGACGGCTCGATCCGCTTGCAAGCAGTTGCTCACTCAGATCCGAGCAAAGTCGCTCTGCTGTGGCAAATCGATCGGCGTATGCCACTAGACCCCCAGGGACGGCACGGAGTAGCAAAGGTGCTACGGACTGGTGAGTCGAAGCTCTACCCAGAAATACCGCAATGGGTGATCGAGGCGGTTGTGCCGGACAGGGAACTGCAGTTGGTGCTGCGAGCCCACTCCCAGGTGCTGTCGGCAATCTGCGTGCCGCTGATCGCTCGCGGGCGGACGCTGGGAGCTATTTCGCTGCTGTGCGGGGAGTCGGGCCGCCGCTGCGGGGAGGAGGATTTGGTTTTGCTGGAAGATTTGGCGCGGGATGCGGCGGTGGCGATCGACAATGCGCGGCTTTACCGGGAAGCAGCGGAGGCCAACCGGATTAAAGACCAGTTTTTGGGAACGCTTTCTCACGAGTTGCGGACGCCTCTGAACGCGATTTTGGGCTGGGCGCAGATGCTGCGGCAGCGCAAAATGAGTGCCGAAAAAACGGCTGTCGGTTTGGAGACTATTGAGCGAAACGCGCGGTTGCAGACTCAGATGATTGAGGATTTGCTGGACGTTTCCCGGATTGTCAGTGGCAAAGTGTGTTTGAAGCTGTTCCCGGTGGATTTGGTGCGGATTGTAGAAACGGCGGTGAAGGCGCTGAGCCTTGATGCTGAAGCTCGGGGGATTGAATTGGTGAGTTTTTGTGGCGAAGGGGTGAGCTTGGTGAGGGGCGATGCTACTCGTTTGCAGCAGGTGGTGTGGAATTTGCTCTCGAATGCTATTAAGTTTACGCCGCCGTCGGGTCGCGTGGAAATCACGCTCTCGGAGGAGGGGGAACCGGGAGTGGCGGGTGGCGCCATATTGTCTGGGCCGTCTCCGGTGCACTCTGTTTCGATCGTTGTCAGCGATACGGGAATTGGCATCAGCAAGGAGTTTTTGCCCTTTGTGTTCGATCGCTTCCGCCAAGCTGACAGCACTTCTACGCGCAATTACGGCGGTCTGGGACTGGGATTGGCGATCGTCCGCCATCTCGTGGAACTCCACGGCGGCAGTGTCTGGGCCGAAAGTTCAGGGGAAGGACTCGGATCGACTTTCCGAGTGCGGCTGCCAATTGAGCAGAGTTAAAGTTGTGATTTTTCAGTTATCGAGTTCAAAATTCAATATTTAATTTCTACGTAAGGTGCTTATGGCGCACCCTAAATTTAAATGTTCTCCGTAAATCAGCTCGCTCTTGATTTTATTGCCATTCTTGCAGGGCGATCGCAATTCCCTGTTTTAATCTTGGTTCGAGATTGTCTTGCTTAACTAAGCTTTCTAATTTCTGCCTAGCCTCGGCAGCACCTAGCTGTTTTAACGCTGCCATGCAGTGTAGCCTGACGCTGCTGTCTGCGTCGCCCAACATTGAAATCAGAGCATCTAGCCCTCTCATATCTCCTAATTTTCCTAAACCTAAAGCTAAAGATTTTTTGCTAACTGCCTCCTGCACGGCCGGATGACCGGTTTTCAGCAAATCAATCAGAATTTCAGCAGCAGCAGCTTTTAATTCCGGCTTTTCTACTCGCCCTAAAACAGTGACTATCTCTTGACAAACAGTATAATTTATGTTAGTAAATTGCGCCATTAATGTATGATGCAAATATGCTAAAGCGGTTGCAGTTTCCATCCAGCTTAGGGCGCGCACAGTTTCGATTTGCAATTCAATCGGAGTTGTGGGCGATCGCAACAATTCAAATAAAGCAGCCGCTGCAGCATCGGTTTTTACTCGCCCGATCGCGATCGCCGCTTGCTGACAAACTTCTAATCGGATGTCCGAAAGCAGAGGTTTGAGCAAGTTAACTAAATCTAATTCCGCATCTAAATACGCGCGCACCCCAAGAGCTCGCACGGCTTCTTTTCTGACTGCTGTTGCCGGATCTTTGAGTGCTGCTACCAGTATCGGGGGGATGCGGGAGTCGTGAAAACTGCTCAGGGCATCGATTGCGTGCGCCCGCACCGCAACTTGAGAGTCTGCGACTACGCTCAACAGCGGTGGGATAGTTTCGGTGCGCCGAATTTGGGCGAGTGCTGCTGTGGCAAACTGTCGCGAGTCTTCTTGGAGTAGGAGAGTTGCGAGGGATTCTATGGCTGTCGGGCCGAAATTCCCTAGGGTTTGGGCGGCGATTTGGCTCAATTCTTCGTCGGAATTTTTGACCAATTCTACTAAAGCTTGAATCACTTCCGGGCGATCGAACTTTCCGAGAATGCGGGCAGCGAACCACCGGGGCTCCGTGTCTGCGTCTTCATCTTCGAGTACGGCAATTAAAGGTGCGATCGCGCCATTTCCCAAATTGGGCAATACTTTAGCAATTTCCCAGCGGTCTTGAAAATCGCCCCATTCTAAGGCTTCTATTGCTAAACTGACAGCTTGCTCTAAAATGTGTTGTTCCTGCGGCTTGCCGGCTTTGGCTGTCACTTGCTGCAAGCATTCGACTAACCCCGGCCAGTTTTGGCGATCGGCAGCGACTTGCGCTTTTTGTAAAATATTATACATGATTTTAAATTAAGTTCGATCGAGAAGCAAGGTTTTTTGCTGCTAGGTCAGAGCGGGAGGGAACTACTTTGTACGAATCTTTTGCTACAATTATCCATTTTTTAACATTTTTGTCAATCCATCATAACTGGTAAAATGGAAGTAAAGCATTAATTTGATGTAGTTAAGGCATCAATCTATACTTTTTGTAATTTAAAATACGCAATATTCCTAATTAAAAATTAACAAATGAAGAAAGCTCTACTTTTAGTAAACCAGCACTCCCGAAAAGGGCAAAAGCTATTATCTCAAGCCACTGTAGAATTAGAAACACTGGGTTTTGAGTTAATGGTAGAATCTACCGACCACGCCCACGAACTTTCCGACACTATTCGCCACTACCAAAATCGAGTCGAATTAGTAATAATTGGCGGTGGCGACGGCACTCTCAACGCCGCCATAGAAGGTTTGATAGACACCAAGTTACCCCTGGGTATCTTGCCGATGGGAACAGCTAACGACCTAGCCCGCACTCTGGGGATTCCTACAGATTTATCAGCAGCTTGTCAAGTAATTGCCAGCGGTAAAGTTCGGCTAATAGACTTGGGTTGGGTTAACAGCCAATATTTTTTTAATGTTGCCAGTTTGGGACTAAGCGTGGAAATTACCCAGCGCCTGACTAAAGACGTAAAGCAGCGCTGGGGAGTGTTAGCTTATGCTTTTACTGCTTTGCAGACAATTTTTTCAGCGCGACCTTTCCGAGCACAAATTAAGATAAAAAATCAATCTTTTAATGTTAAAACTATTCAAATTGCCATTGGCAACGGCCGCTACTACGGCATTGGTGACAAGTTAAGGAAAAAGGGAAATTGTCAAGGGTAGTATTTGCATGGGTCTGGGATCGTGGGAAACT
>NZ_JAUPTE010000076.1:0-31839 GCF_036701705.1 Microcoleus sp. w1-18aA5
TAAAAAGGCGATCGTTCCTTGTAGTGCAAGGGTTTGTGAGATTTGAACATTCCCCCTACTGGGGGAACTTCAGTTTAGAAGTGCGATCGAGTCTGTGTCAATAATTCTGATTAAGTTTTTTGTTGAGAAATTCCGTCCTCAAAATAAATCAGTTAATATTTTTTTATATTTTTGAGCCAACCGATACAATCATGACAAACCAGCTCACTTTAGCATGGACAGAAGCTGGGGTGCGTCAAACTCAGACAATTGAAAACGGACAGCCGAGCAAAAATCCGGGAACCGTGAGGCTAGGGCGCGATCCGGCGAAGTGCGATATAGTATTTTCGCATCCCAGCGTATCGGGGCTGCACGTTGAAATATTGTTTAATCAGGAATTGCAGGAGTATGCAGTGCGGAATTTGCGCGAAAGCAATCCGCCCCTGGTAGATGGAAAAATTCTCGCCCAAGGCGAAGCAAAATTGAAATCGGGAAGTCACATCCATTTAGGCCAAGTGCAAATCGAGGTGGTGAATGTCACGGAGGTGCAGGTAGCCGCGCCCCAGACAGTTTTGCTGGGGCCTCCCGCACCTGGTAACTTTCAGCCGACGGGGTCTTCAAAATATGGTTTGCAGTGTCCCAAGTGCAGCCGAATTTCGCCTTACGCACAGTTGAATGCGGGGTGTCCGTGGTGCGGTACTTCTTTGGCGGCGGCGGCGAGTGTGGTTATCTCTCCGTGAAAGTTGGAAAAACAGAGATGTTGCACCATTCTCAACAACGGGCAAGATGCCCGTTCCACAAAGAGTGAATTTTCTTGTGGAACAGGCTTTCCGGCCTGTTCATAAAAGGCTAATTGACAATGGTGCAAGATTTAAGAAAAAGGGAAAATCACGGTATCCGCTAAACACTCTCAACTTCAAAAATCTTTTTTTGCAGAAAGCTCAAAGCCGACGGCTGATGTTTAAAAAATAATCATGAATTCTCAACCCTTGCGCCTGCGACTGACTTGGACAGATACAGCTACGGGGGATTGTCGATCCCCCATACTCGACTTACCCATCGCTTTGGGACGAATTTTTGAAGCTATGCCCGCCACTATCAACGGGAAACGAGTTTCTCGAATTGCCCTCAGCAGCAGTCAAGTTTCTCGCTTTCATGCAGTGATTGGCAGCGAAGGTAACAGTATTTTACTTACTGACACGGGTAGCCGCAACGGTACTTTTGTTAACGGCATTCGCCAAACCCGTTGCGTGCTGGCAAACGGGGATATGCTGCAAGTTGGGCCCTACGCGATCGGCATTTCTTTTGCTGTTAATTCCCCAGAAACGCCGTCTGTCAATTCTCACATTTTCTTTAATCCGCAGACCAATGGGCCAGACCCGGCATTGGGCCAGCAAATAATGTTGCAGCTTCCTCAAACAGCTAGTAGGGAAGAATTTCCGCCGATCGCATTTTTGCACGCTTCTCAAGTGTCAATGCGATCGCTCGAATCTATGGGACTCCCTGTAGCAGAAGTTGATTGGGCGGCCGTTGGTGGCGGTTTGGGCAGCTTTATTTGGGTGGATTTGCTCAGAATTTGCGGTGTGAAAATCGATCGAATTGCAGTTTTGGGCATGGAAAACCAGCCTTACGCCCGCTATCTGCGTCTGTGCCTGAATTCTCAAATTCCGCTGCGGGAACGCCTACGATCGAATTCTGACTCTTGTCCAGACAACATTTGGGGGTGGCCTCCCTATGCTTTGCGGGAAGCTTGGCAGGAATTGCTTAAAGGGCGTTTGGGGATGTCGTTGAAGTTGATGTGGCAGGTGTTTGCTGAACCGACTTTTGCCGAAACTTATACGCCTCGCGCGGTGAATGTGTTTGATTCTATTGACAGGGAAGTCGATCGAATTGGGTGGAATCAGATGTTTCGCTACGGTAGAGTGCGGGGAATTCGCAAAACAGATGACGGCAGGTACGCGATCGCTTATTCTCGATCGAATGCGGATCACCGCGACCACGCTTTTTTAATCGCCAAATACGTACACTTAGCCACCGGCTATCCCGCCATTCAATTTCTGCCAGACTTGCAGGCTTATCGCGAAAAAACCCAGGATTTTGAGTCGGTTATCAACGCTTACGAAAAGCACGACGGCGTTTACGAAAAATTGGAGGCCAGCGGCGGCAGCGTGTTAATTAGAGGCCGGGGAATTGTGGCTTCGCGCGTTGTGCAGCGAATTTACGAAGCGCGACAGCGGAACGGCAACATTCAAGTATTGCATTTGATGCGATCGCCCAAACCTCAAGGTAACAAATTTAAACTCGCTGAGCGCAGCGTCGAAAATCACTACGAATTTCAACCTTTCAACTGGCCGAAAGCTTGCTGGGGCGGCGAACTCCGCGTACTTTTGGAACAAGCCGCCCCGGAATTGCGGCCGCAGTTGCTCACAGACTGGGGCGGAACTACTACAGCCCAGCGCAGCGACTGGCGGCGGATTGTCAAAGAAGGTTTAAGTCAAGGATGGTATCAAATTACCTTCGGTGAAGTCGAGCGAGTCGAGCGCGACAGTCAAAACCGCACGGTGACGTACATTCAGGAGAAGGAACTTAAAGGGCAAATTAAGTTAGAAGCTGATTTTATTATTGATGCTACGGGTTTGGACGCTAAGGTAAAAACCAGTCCCTTGTTAAACGATTTGGTAGATCAATATAATCTTCCCCTCAACGGTTTGGGCAGGCTGAGTGTTAACAACGATTTTGAAGTGCCCGAATTGCGGAATTCTTCTGCTAGCAACGGAGAAGGCCGGGTATACGCAGCCGGCGCGATTACTTTGGGAGGGCCTTACGCGCCCGTAGACAGTTTTCTGGGCTTGCAATACGCCGCCTTGCGATCGGTTGAAAGTCTGGCCGCCAACCGAGCGGCTGGTGTGCGGAAATTGAGCGTTTGGCGATCGTTTGTGCAGTGGTGGAAGTGGATGTTAAATAAATCTCCCGGCTAATTTTAAGGAGGAAGTTAGGCAACCAGCAATGTAGGGGATTTAATAGACTTAAACAAGCTTTGCTTTCAGTCTAAAATCTAAAATATCAATTCAAAATCGAACAATTTGACCATGTAATCTAAAATCTAAAATCTAAAATCTAAAATCGCATGACTCCCACTTTATTCGGTCGCTGGCAAACTCGGTTATTGCTATTTGCAACCGTAGGCGTTTTAGTAACGCTGCCCTTTTTTCTGGGTTTAATTACCGCCCAATCAGGCTCAATCTTTTTCTGGATTTTAGGGTATGTAGCGATTTTGGGCATCGGCTGGGATGCTTTATATATCTACATCCAGCAGTTCCGCTGGGATCGAGATTGGCCCGGCGCGTTTCAATTACTCGCTGGAATTTGGGAAGCACTGTTTGTGTTATTTTTAATCAACATTATCGGTTTGCCGGGGATACCTGCACAAAATTTTGACTTGGGAGCTTTTGCTTTGCATTATAGTTTAGTATGGCTAGCTATTTATCTGGCATCCCAAACACTGATGCGGATTTTGTTTCCCCACTGGCGTTTCCGAGGCGGGCAATGGTTGTAATAATACCTGTAGCGGCGGGTTTTACCAACAAGAATCGCCTCAAACCAATAATCTCATAAACCCGCTCCGGCGATTCTACCAATTCCCAATTCCCAATTTCCCATGCCCCATTCCCCATGCCCCATTCCCAATTCCCCATGCCCCATTCCCAATTCCCCATCCCCTGTATTTTCTCTTTTTTTTCAGGTTCAGGCTTCCTCGATTTGGGCTTTGAGTCGATCGGCTTTAATGTAGCGTATGTCAATGAAATTTTCCCACCTTTCATGCAAGCATACCGCTATTCTCGGCAGTGCATGAATTTGCCACTACCAGAATACGGATATTGCGAAGGAGAGGAAGCAGATGTAACTCGACTTGTAGGGGGAGAACCAGCTTTTCGGCTGCGGGAATTAATGCAGGATGCCCGCAAGCATCACGATATTGTGGGATTTATCGCGGGGCCGCCTTGTCCTGACTTTTCTATTGGTGGCAAAAATCGGGGTGGGGAAGGAGATAAAGGTCAACTTTCAGCTTCATACATTGAATTGATTTGTCAGCAGCAGCCAGATTTCTTTTTATTTGAAAATGTCAAAGGTTTGTGGAGGACCAAAAAACATAAAGCTTTTTACGACGCACTCAAAAATCAGTTGGCTGATTTGGGATACGTTTTTGCCGAACGTTTAATTAATGCGATAGAATACGGTGTCCCGCAAGATAGGGAGAGAATTATTTTGATTGGGATTAGAAAAAACCTTGTCAAAAATCTGGGCATTTCCCTAGAAGAAAAAAGCCAAATGTTATCCGAAAGTTTATTTCCTTGGGAAAGTCAGATATTATATCCCAAATCAGAAGTTTTTTCTCATCCTTGGCCTGAGAGAAATGCCTTTGCAGCCGATAACTTCTTGCCTTGTCCTGATGACCTGCCCCAAAATTTAACGGTAGAATTTTGGTTCCAAAAAAATGACGTTCTCAACCATCCCAATGCCCAACATTATTTTCAACCAAAAGCTGGCATTAAGCGATTTGCTTCCGTTGATGAAGGAGATGATTCAAAAAAATCTTTCAAGCGATTACACCGATGGCGTTATTCGCCCACAGCTTGTTACGGCAATAACGAAGTTCACTTGCACCCTTACAAACTTCGCCGACTTTCTGTTGCAGAAACACTGGCTATTCAGTCACTGCCCAAAGATTTTGCACTGCCGGCAAAGATGACGTTGACTAATATGTTTAAAACTGTTGGCAATGGGGTTCCTTATTTGGCTGCACAAGGTATTGCCAAAACAATTTTACAGTTTTTATCTCACTAAAAAAACAGAATAGCCAGATACCCGAATTCGCAGATTTTGTCGGTCTCTAAAACTATTTGTAGCGATAAAGGGCGCATTGCACACACTATAATTATTAAAATCCCCAATTACCAGACGTATGTCGTTTAACACAGAAGTGTTATAATAAAGTGTTAAGGTTGAAAACCTATATTTTTTATTTGCCTGCAATTCGCCATGACCGTTAAACCCCGCCGCTATCACATCACTACTTTCGGATGCCAGATGAATAAAGCCGACTCGGAACGGATGGCCGGCATTCTGGAAAATATGGGCTTTGAGTTCTCGGAAGACCCGAACGAAGCTAGCTTGATTCTCTACAATACTTGCACGATTCGCGACAATGCCGAACAAAGAGTTTATTCTAACCTCGGAAGGCAAGCTCATCGCAAGCGCCAAGAACCGGGTTTAACTTTAATTGTAGCTGGATGCGTGGCGCAGCAGGAAGGTGAAGCGCTGCTGCGGAGAGTACCGGAATTAGACTTAGTAATGGGGCCACAACACGCTAACCGACTTGAAGATTTGCTGGAACAAGTTTTTGAGGGCAATCAAGTGGTGGCGACTGAAGCTGTTGAAATTATGGAGGATATTACTAAGCCGCGCCGCGACAGCAAGGTGACTGCTTGGGTGAATGTAATTTACGGCTGCAATGAACGCTGCACTTATTGTGTTGTGCCGAATGTTCGGGGGGTTGAACAGTCGCGAATGCCGGAGGCAATTCGCGCTGAGATGGAAGATTTGGGCCGTCAAGGTTACAAGGAAGTAACTTTGTTGGGGCAGAATATTGATGCTTACGGACGCGATTTACCGGGAACAAAACCGGACGGCAGCAACCAGCATACTTTGACGGATTTGCTTTATTTTGTGCAGGATGTGCCGGGGGTCGATCGCCTCAGATTTGCTACTAGCCACCCGCGCTATTTTACGGAAAGATTGATTAAGGCTTGTGCGGAGTTACCCCAGGTTTGCGAACATTTTCACATTCCTTTTCAGTCGGGAGATAATGATATTTTGAAGGCGATGTCGCGTGGTTATACTCAGGAAAAATACTGCCGGATCATTGATACAATTCGCCGTTATATGCCGGATGCTTCGATTACGGCGGATGCGATTGTCGGTTTTCCTGGGGAGACGGAAGCGCAGTTTGAGAAGACTTTGAAGTTGATCGAAGATGTTGGTTTCGATTTGGTGAATACTGCGGCTTATTCGCCTCGCCCTGGGACGCCGGCGGCTTTGTGGGAAAATCAGTTGAGTGAGGATGTGAAAGCCGATCGCCTGCAACGAATCAATCATGTAGTCACAACAACGGCGATGGAACGATCGCAGCGCTATTTCGGACGCACTGAAGAGGTTTTGGTGGAAGTCCAGAATCTCAAAGATCCAACTCAGGTGATGGGGCGCACTCGCGGCAATCGTCTCACATTTTTTAAGGGCGATATTGCAGAATTGGCGGGTAAAATTGTGCGGGTTAAAATTACAGATATTCGCGCTTTTAGTTTGACGGGGGAAATGCTTTAAATAGCACCGGAATGAGATAGGGGACGGCTTACTGGTGAACTTTTCTAAGAAGATGTAATTTTTTTTACTGCAGAGAGCGCAGAAGACACAGAGGAAGAGTGGAAGGGAGGAGATAAGTAGTCTTAAAGCGGTTCGTATGTGCCTTAGTTGCGCTCTCTGCGTGTATATTTGTCGAAAAGTCCTAGGAGTAGTGAAAAATGACAACGATGCGGATCGGGCTATTGTTCGGGGGGCGATCGGGCGAACACGAAGTCTCAATTAGTTCGGCGCGGGCGATCGCCCGTGCCCTCGCTGCTGACGAAAATGCCTCTAAATACGAAGTTCTGCCCTTTTACATCCAAAAAAACGGCCGCTGGCTGTCGGGAACATTACCTCAAGAAGTCTTAGCCACCGGAAAACCTCTGGAAATAGAAGAACAAACAGCACAAAACGACTCTCCCGCTGGACAGTTTCCTAATTTTAATGCTGTAGACGTTTGGTTCCCTGTTTTGCACGGGCCAAACGGTGAAGATGGTACGGTGCAAGGATTGCTGAAATTATTGCAAGTTCCTTTTGTCGGTTCCGGCGTTTTAGGTTCGGCGCTGGGAATGGATAAAATTGCGATGAAAATGGCTTTTGCTCAAGCTGGTTTGCCACAGGTAAAATACATCGCTGTCAACCGTTCCGAAATCTGGTCTAACCCTTGCGTTTTCCCCAAACTCTGTGACAAAATTGAAGCAGATTTGGGCTATCCTTGCTTTGTCAAACCTGCGAATTTGGGATCGTCTGTGGGAATTTCTAAAGCTCGATCGCGCGCTGAGTTAGAAGCAGCACTCGACAGCGCCGCCAGCTACGATAGGCGGATAATTGTCGAAGCGGGTGTGGTTGCTAGAGAATTAGAATGTGCAGTTTTAGGTAACGATAATCCCAAAGCTTCAACGGTGGGAGAAATCACTTTTCAAAGCGATTTCTACGACTACGAAACAAAATATACCCAGGGACAAGCCGACTGTTCAATCCCGGCAAAAGTCAGCGGTGCGATCGTCTCGCAAATCCAAGAAATGGCAGTGCAAGCATTTTTGGCTATAGACGCAGCAGGTTTAGCGCGAGTAGACTTTTTCTACATTGAATCAACCGGAGAAGTTTTGATTAACGAAATTAACACTTTTCCCGGCTTTACAGCTACCAGTATGTATCCGCAAATGTGGGCAGCCGACGGCATTTCTTTTCCGGAATTAGTAGACCGTTTAATCCAATTAGCTATTGAACGGCACGGGGAAAAAGGTTGAATCGCGCCCTGCCAACTGCTGCCTTGCCAACAGCAAAAAATATTTTTTTCGCAGGTGATATATCCATATCAGCGGAAACGATATAACATGGTTGTGGCAGGCAGTGCCTGCCAGCAACCCAATTTCCGCTGCGGGTCGAGCAACTGGGAATTTTCAGCAGTCGGGTATAAATAAATGCACTATAAAATGGTTAACGGAGAACGGCAAATAGCAGTGTCCATCTCGCATCTTGCATCTCAAATTTTAACTCGGTTAACTTAGATGAGACGTTTCACTCAACTGCCGCAGTGGTGGACTTACGGACTGGTATTTCCCCTAGCGGTACTCAACTGCTGGTTAGCCCTCCTAGTCTTTGAATATTTTCGCGCCCTGATTACAGTTTTGGTAGTCGCTACAGTGCTGTCTTTTTTGCTAGATTATCCAGTGCGCTTTCTGCACAGATACGGCTTGAAGCGCGATCGAGCAGTTTTGTCGGTATTGTTTTTGACTTTACTGCTATTGGTGGTTTTAGGTATCACTCTGGCCCCGATTCTGCTCAACCAAATCACTGAACTCGCCACCCGACTGCCGACTTGGATAGTTTCTGGCACCGAACAGATTGAAGCATTCCACAATTGGGCGGAAAATCGCAATCTCCGCATTGATGTTAGCGGTTTGACAACCCAATTGAGCGATCGACTCTCATTTCAATTGCAGTCTCTCACTGGCGAAATTCTCAGATTTGGTTTGGGTGCTGCAGACAGTCTGTTGAATTTCCTCCTCACAATAGTCGTGACATTCTACTTGCTCTTGCACGGCGATCGCGTATGGGAAGGATTGTTTAAATGGTTTCCTTCCAAGCTGAGCCTTCAATTGCGAGAGTTGCTGGCGCGAAGCTTCCACAACTACTTCGTCGGGCAAGCAACTTTGGCGGGTTTAATGGGACTGTCTATCACTGTTGCTTTTTTAATTATGCGAGTTCCCTTCGGACTTCTGTTCGGTTTGGGTGTGGGTGTCATGACTATGATTCCCTTCGGTGCACCTTTCAGTATTTGCATTGTCAGTTTGCTGATCACATTAAACAACTTTTGGCTGGGCGTCACAGTTTTAGCTGTCGCTACAGTAATTGAGCAAATAATTGAAAGCGGGGTTGCTCCTCGGTTATTAGGCGGTTTTATCGGTCTCAATCCTGTGTGGATTTTAGTGGCACTGCTGGTGGGGGTTAAGGTGGCAGGAGTAGCAGGTTTGTTAGTTGCTGTGCCGATGGCTGGTTTTATTAAGAATACTGTTGATGTTTTGGAAAGTTCGAGGAACAAGTCGAGGGAAATCGATTCGGTTAGTTCCATTGAACCTATGGAGCAATAAAGTTCCTCCATAGGTTCCAATTTTAGATTTGAAGAGAGTTTTTGCAAGCAATTTTGACTGAGGTTTAGTTGGTACTTTAGCTTGCGGCTTTAGAGGTTTTTTACTTCCTGCTTTTGGGTGAGGCTTTCGGGTGCTTTAGCTGCTACCATTCCTGGATGCAGGCCGGGTCAAAAATCCAGTTTCTACGTTAAAGTCGATCGCTCACAACGAATATTTTGCGTAGAAACCTGGGTTTTTTTGAGTCCAGGATTGTTGTTGACTTCGGATATCAATCCTGTGAAAAGTTCGCGGGAAATGCGGAATATGCGAGCTGGCTACCGTAGTTTGTATTATCGCACTCAGACAGCACTTCGCCAGTGCAGACCCTGTTCGATCGCACTCAAAAGCTGGAATCAACACTTTGCTTACGACTGTCCGGTTTATACCCCACCTGGTAGGGTAAACCCCACCATTCAAACAGACATCACAAATGCTTGAATTAAAATTAAAGCTCCTTTACTTCTAACTTAATTACAGTAGGTGCTAAAAATGCAAAACCATAATTATAACTCTCGCTCTAACTGCCATCAAATCAATACTATGTCAACCAAAAATATGCCTGCTACCACTGTGACTTCTCGCCGTTTTGCTTTACCGAAAAAACTGGCTTTTTTATCCCTTATTTTACTCGGCTCCACCGCAACTGTTGGGTGCAACGCCCTAACTTCTCAAGTTCCTGGAAGTTCTAACGCCATTCAAGCTGAACCTTCAAGTACAGCGCCAATCTCAGCGTTGCCTGCGAATATATTACCCTCTCAAGACTCTAATTTTGTCACTAAAGTTGTTCAGGAAGTCGGCCCGGCAGTGGTGCGGATCAATTCGTCTCGCACGGTGACGAACCAAGTTCCAGATGAGATACCCGAGCAATTCCGCCGCTTTTTCGGTTCAGAATCTCCCATTCAACCGGGAAATCGGGTAGAACGGGGTTCCGGCTCGGGTTTTGTTTTTGGTTCTGATGGCCGCATTTTGACTAACGCTCACGTGGTTAATGGGGCGGATACGGTGACGGTAAAACTGAAGGATGGCCGCGAATTTGTCGGCAAAGTTTTAGGCGTAGATACAGTTACTGATGTGGCTGTTGTTAAAATAGAAGCTAACAATTTGCCTGTGGTGAGTTTGGGCAAATCTGAAGAATTACAGCCGGGAGAATGGGCGATCGCGATCGGCAATCCCCTCGGTTTGGACAATACTGTGACTGTGGGCATTATTAGCGCTACAGGCCGTTCTAGCGCCGATGTCGGCGTTCCTGACAAGCGCGTCAGCTTTATTCAAACCGACGCTGCGATCAATCCCGGCAATTCTGGCGGGCCGCTGCTGAACCAGCGCGGTCAAGTTATCGGCATGAATACGGCGATTATTCAAGGCGCTCAAGGATTGGGTTTTGCTATTCCGATCGATCGAGCACAACAAATTGCCAATCAATTAGTAACAGCAGGAAAAGCCGAACATCCTTATCTCGGGGTTCGGATGTTGAGCATTACTCCGGAAATCAAGAAAGAATTTAATCAAAATCCCAACACCAAATTGAGGCTGACTGAAGATAAAGGTGTGTTAGTTTTGGGAGTAGCAAAAAATTCTCCGGCGGCACAAGCTGGAGTTCGCCTTGCCGATGTGATCAAGAAAATCAACGGTACAGAAGTAACTGATGCTGGCAGCGTACAGCAAATTGTGGAGAAAAGTACCGTGGGCAGCGATCTGCAGCTTGAATTGAGCCGCGGCGGACAACCTGTTACTGTGGCGGTGAAAGCAGGTGCTTTTCCAGCGGATCAGCAGCAGTAGAATTGTTGATTGCAACTTAGATATTACACCATTGTCAATAATCCTTTTAGGAACAGGCAAGATGCCTGTTCCACAAGAAAATTGATCTCTTGTGGAACGGGCATCTTGCCCTTTCTTGAGAATGGTGCAAGAGGTGAGTTTTAACCGGATTGGTCTGTAAGAAGGGTTTCAACCTCCGGCGGGATGTCGGGGGTACTCGTTATAGTAAGTTACCATAATTTATATGGGTTATTAAGAGGTACAAAAATGGCTAACATTAATCGGAGGCGTACTGAAAATATTAACGGTAACTTTTATGTAGACAGTACCTGCATTGACTGTGATACTTGTCGGTGGATGGC
The DNA here is from genome assembly GCF_036701705.1 of Microcoleus sp. w1-18aA5. Taxonomy (NCBI): domain Bacteria; kingdom Bacillati; phylum Cyanobacteriota; class Cyanophyceae; order Oscillatoriales; family Microcoleaceae; genus Microcoleus; species Microcoleus sp. w1-18aA5. Next base: position 11,132 of record NZ_JAUPTE010000076.1, read on the forward strand.
ACCTGAAGTATTTGGTCAAGCGGGAGAACAGTCTGCGGTTTACCACCAGCCAACTAATGAAACTGAAGAAATCCGATCGCTCGCGGCTCTTTTGTCTTGTCCCACAAGTTCGATCGGCACTGTAGAAAAACCCAAAAGCATCAAACAAGCCCAGCAACTTTTACCCGCACTTGTAGCAGAAAATGTCTACCACTGCGGCTATCATTCAGAGAAATCCTACGCTGCAGCTAGCTATTTAATTGTCCGTCCCGATGGCAATATTTTAGTTGATTCTCCCCGTTTTGTGCCGCCGCTAGTCAAAAACATAGAAGCAATGGGCGGCATTCGCTATATGTACTTGACTCACCGCGACGATGTGGCAGATCATCAACAATACCGCGATCATTTTGCGTGCGATCGCATCCTTCATTCGGACGAAATTAACGCGGGTACTCGCAGTGTAGAAATTCAATTGTCGGGCAGCGAACCGTATCAATTAGCCGATGATGTGTTGATTATATCTGTGCCAGGTCACACGAAAGGTCACACAGTTTTGCTTTACAATAACAAGTTTTTGTTCACCGGTGATCATCTTGCTTGGTCGGAAAGTTTGCAGCAGCTAGTTGGCTTTCGCGAAGTCTGTTGGTATTCTTGGCCAGAACAAATCAAATCTATGCAGAATTTGGCTAATTACTCGTTTGAATGGGTGTTGCCGGGACACGGCCGCAGGTATTATGCCGATCGACAAACAATGAGCAATCAAATGCAAAAGTGTATTGCTTGGATGGTCGATGCTTAATGCGATCGGGTTCATAACTCCGACTCAGCCAGATTCAGTTGACCCCGGTAGCCTGTGAAAATCCGACTGCCATCTTTGAGAATATGAATCTCCATCTGATCGCTCGCCCAAGTGAGTTGATCCTGAAAAGCAGGATTGAAAAGATGTACGCGCTGGTTGCTGGAAGAAACGAGAGAATCGGGTGAGTGGACTGCTAAAGACTGCACATAAGCACCATCGATTAAAATATCGAGTTGTTCCAGCAACTCCTCAACACCGGCGGGCCCCTGTTGCGATCGCAATTGTTCTAACGTGAAGCCAGTAAACGACATGACATTTAATCCTGCTGCTTTGACTTGGCGTGCCAAATCTGCCAAAGCTGGAGCTTGCCAGAAGGGTTCCCCGCCGGAAAAGGTGACACCCTGGTTGCGAGGGTGACTGAGAATCTGCTGGGCAAGGGTATCAACGCTGATTAGTTGATTGAGCTCAAAAGACCATGAAGCCGGATTAAAGCAACCTGGACACTCCCGCAGGCATCCTTGCACCCAGATCACGGCTCGACAACCGGGCCCATTCACTTCCGACTCGTCTACATATCCCATGATGTTGAGATAGCCTGGGGGAATGTCTAAAAGCTGAAAATATGGGCTTGTTTTCTGAGGTTTCATTGCTTCTGTGCCTCTGGTTTTAATAATGGGTAACGCACTGGAATTCCTATAGCGCGTTCAATGCGATCGCCAAAAACCTTTAGCACTTCAGGATGGACTTGCTTGAGTTGCCTTGTCGGATATAAACAGCCATTGGGCGGATCATTCCCTCGTGCTTCTAGCTGATGCGTTAGGGGGCAAAGTCGCGTCGGCGTGTTGAGTTGGATTTCGTCTGGCAGTAATGCTTGCATCCGCCGGATGTACTCTGCCCGATCCTGTTCGTTCCACTCGGTGAGTAGCATCGTCTGAATTGCCAGGTGTCCTGAATAGAGTTGGCGAAATTGAAGTAAACCGGCCCAAATTTCCTGGAGGTTGATGGTTGGCATGGGGCGATTGATGCGACAGAATGATTCAGCAGCAATGGCATCAACTTTGACAGCTACCCAATCTGCGATCGCCAGTTCGTCACACACCGCGCGATCGCCCAGCAAACTGCCGTTGGTTAATACGCCAACCGGCTTCCCGGTCATTTGCTTCGCCATAACCAGGATTTCGCCTAAATTCAACGCCAGAGTTGGCTCACCGCTACCGCTGAGGGTGATCGTGTTCACATCGCCGACAGGGAAGGATTGCAGATCCTGTTGAATTTTCTGAGTCGGGACAAAAATCTGGCGGTTGCAACTCTGGTGCTCAATCTCACCTAACTGGCAATACACACAGTTAAATGAGCAAGTAGAATCAGGCCCGATTGGATCAATTCCTAGCGATCGGCCAAAGCGCCAGGATTGCACTGGGCCGTAAACAGAAGTGAAGGGTTTAGTGACAGTAGACATGGCTTTAGGTCGATCTCCAATTTTATGAAGGTGTACCATTTTGAGCCGGTGGCATCACCACTTTTCTGGCGAGACCCAATTTCTTTAACAGCCAAATTGCCCACCAAGTCGGATCGTACTCCCACCAGCGCCAGCCTGCTTTTGCAACGTTAGGATGGGCGTGGTGGTTATTGTGCCAACCTTCGCCATAGGTGAGAATAGCCGCCCACCAAAGATTGCGGGAGTTATCGTTTGTCTCAAAAGTACGGTATCCCCACAGGTGAGTGACCGAGTTAATAAACCAGGTGCTATGCCAGAGTAAAACAGATCGGACAAACATACCCCAGATCACAAATGACCATCCCCCCAGTGCATACAGCAGTAGCCCCAAGGGGATTTGCAGCAGCAAAAAGTTGCGATTCAGCCAGCAATAAAATCGATCGCGTGTCAGATCGGGGGCAAACCGCTGGTACTGTTCATAATCGAAGAATTCTGAATGCGGGTAGAAAATCCACAACATATGGCTCCACCAGAACCCCCGCCGGGCTGAGTAAGGATCTTTATCGATATCCTCGGTATAGGCGTGGTGTAGCCGATGACCCGCCACCCAGAAAATTGGCCCTCCTTGTAGAGCAAAAGTACCGATCAGGGCGATCGCATATTCCAGCCCTTTAGGAACCTGAAAACTGCGATGGCTCAATAGGCGGTGATAGCCCAAACAAATGCCAATACTGCCAAATAACCAGTGCAAAAAGAGAGTCATACCCAAGGCAGACCAGGAGAAGAACCAGGGTGCTAAAAGTGCGAGAGCATGAATTGTAGTGAAAAAGAATACCGCAGTCCAATCCAGTGGATATCGAGTCGGATTTGTTGGCAACAGTTTAGCGGTCATCAATTACCTCACAACACAAAAAAATTGGGAATAAACATTAGAAAAAGCAATCACAGTTACCAGTCAAATAAATGCGCGCGTCTGATTGAACACTAATTGAATTAGGACTTACTCAAAAAACGCGGTTTACGAGAAAAAATCATTGATATCTCCCAGAGATATTGACGCAGAAACCGGGTTTTTGACCCCGCGTGCGTAAGTAAGTCCCACTCAGCTCAAGCAAGCTGCTAGATCGGCATCAGGGGTGGTAATGGCCTGTAAGTTATATTTCTCCGACAGAAGCTTGAATACATTGGGAGAAATAAACGCCGGTAATGTCGGCCCTAGACGAATGTTTTTAATCCCCAAATGCAAGAGAGTTAGCAAGACGGCTACTGCCTTTTGTTCATACCACGACAGAATCATGGAAAGGGGTATATCGTTGACACCTACCTCAAAGGCATTGGCTAGGGCTACAGCAATCTGAATCGCGGAGTAGGCATCGTTGCACTGACCAACATCCATCAGGCGGGGTAGTCCGTCAATGTCACCCATTTGTCGATCGAAGAAGCGAAACTTACCGCAAGCTAGGGTTAGCACCACACAATCATCAGGCACTTTTTCTACGAACTCGGTGTAGTAGTTGCGATCGGGTTTGGCTCCATCACAGCCCCCCACCAGGAAGAAATGGCGGATTTTACGCTGTTTCACAGCCTCAATGATTTTCTCTGCCACCCCTAGGACTGTATTGTGGGCAAAACCAACTGTGACTTCCCTGGCGGGTGCATCTTCAGTGAAGCCGGGAAGTGCCAGTGCTTTCTCAATAACGGGAGTAAAATCGGGTGTGCCATTGTCGATCGCACTCAAGTTAATCAGACCCGGATAGCCGACGGGGCCAACGCTAAAGAGTTTATTTTCATAATAGGAATGGGTTGGCATTAAGCAGTTGGTCGTAATCACGATCGCACCGGGGAACTTGCCAAAATCCTTGGTTTGGTTCTGCCAAGCAGTGCCGTAGTGACCGTAGAGATGGGGATACTGCTGTTTTAGTTTGGGATAGCCGTGGGCTGGTAGAAGTTCGCCGTGGGTGTAAACAGTAATTCCCGTGTCTGCTGTTTGCTTGAGTAAGCCTTCGAGTTGTTTGATATCATGTCCTGAAACCAGAATCGCCTTCCCTGGCCGTGGATTGAGGGGAACAGGCGTGGGAATTGGGTGCCCATAGGTACCGGTATGTCCGGCATCCAATAGTTCCATAGAGCGCAGATTGATGGCTCCCACCTCAAGAGCAAGATTCACCCACTCCTGCAAGCTCAAGGTCTGGTTATCGAGGGCGACAAGTGCCTCATAAATGAAACGATACACCCGCTCGTCTTCCTGTCCCACTTCGTAGGCGTGGAAGGTGTAGGAGGCAAGACCCTTAACCCCATATAGCACTGTGAGTTTGAGTGAGAAAATATCCACATTCGAGGCAGACTGACTGAGGAACTGGAGGGAAATCTGCTCACCCTGCTCAACCAGGCTGTCGTCAAAGTTGGGTTCCCAGTTGGAAATTTCCGACCAAGTAGGTGGATTGTCTGTTGCTTGCTGTACTTGAGCCTTGAGGTTGGCGCGATGGGCGATCGCTTCCTGGAGATACTCAACAAACCGCTTTTCGGAAAAGTTGACATTCGTCATCGTGGCAAAGATCGTTTCGCAGGTGAAGACATCCACTGCATGAGTATCAATGCCTAACTCCTTTGCTTTCAGGGCAATCGGAGCCAACCCGCGCAGATAATAAATCAGCAGATCTTGGATAGCATTCACCTGGGGACTTTTCCCACAAGCACCAAACTGATGGCATCCTTGTCCGCTTGCTGTTTGTTCGCATTGTTCACAGAACATTGATTTTTCCTTTTTGAATTGGTTAGAATTTAAGCAACAACTCGGTTATGAAAGTATTTATCCATCCCTGACTACTTTAACAAATCTGAGTTGACAAGTCTGACAAGCGAATTTCCAAGGTGGTACCCGCCACGTGATTTATCCGTGGAATCAATCCCAAATCTCAAATCTCAAATCCTCAAGAAAGAGCATTTATCTCGCGCAAGTCAATCGAAAATCTAAAATCTAAAATCTAAAATCGATTGACGATGATTCATAGGGACTTGGAAAACCGTTTGCTTGAGTGGGGGATGAGATAGCTATCAAACACGGATGCAATATTGCGAATTAGCAAGCGCCCGATCGCCGTTACTTCAATGCCATCGCCCCAACGTTTAATTAATCCATCGGTTTCTAAGGCATCAAGTTGTGGCAAAACATGAGCAAAATAGTCATTGAAGTCGAGATCGAAGCCGAGATGGTATTTTTGTTCCAAATCTTGCACCGACAGTTGGAATTGACACATTAATTCCATGATTACTGTGCGCCGAATCAGATCGTCCTGATTGAGTCGAACGCCTTTTTCGATCGGTAATTCACCCGCATCGATCGCCCCATAAAAGTCTTTTAGTCCCTTGTGGTTTTGGGTATACACATCCTGCAACATACTGATGGAAGTCATGCCAAAGCCCAACAGATCAGATTCGGGCTTAGTGGTATAACCCTGAAAATTACGATGTAGTTGCCCCGCTTGTTGAGCGATCGCCAGTTCATCATTGGGCTTAGCAAAGTGATCCATGCCAATAAATACATAGCCATTTTGCGTCAGTTGAGCGATCGTACTTTGCAGAATTTTCAGCTTTTCACCCGCAGTCGGCAATGCAGATTCCGGCATCCGTTTCTGAATCGGTTTGATCCAGGGAACATAGGCAAAATTAAAGACGGCAATGCGATCGGGATTTAATTGCAAGGTCTTCTGTACCGTTTCCTGGAACGTTGCTTGTGTCTGGAAAGGTAAGCCGTAAATCAAATCTACATTTACACTTTCAAACCCTGCTTCCCGCATCCAATCCATCACATCAAACAACATCGCTTCCGGCTGCACCCGATTGATTGCTTCCTGCACGGTGGGATTAAAGTCTTGAATGCCAAAGCTAATCCGATTGAATCCTAATTGTCGCAAAAAGAGAATATATTCGCGATCGATATAGCTGGGATTGACTTCGATCGATATTTCTGCCGCGTCATCGAACCGAAAATATCGATTTAACTGGTTCCAGAGAAACTCTACCTGACTGCGATCGAGATAGTTGGGCGTGCCGCCGCCCCAGTGCAACTGATGCACCAACCGATCGGCATCCACCAAACTGGCAACTTGGCGAATTTGGCGAGTGAGATAGCCTAAATAGGGTTCTACCACCTCCTTGCGCTGGGTAATGATGGTATTGCAGCCACAGAAATAACATGGCGTTTCACAAAAGGGAATGTGGCAGTAAAGCGATAAGGGGGTTCGTTTGTGATTGCCGACGGCGATCGCGGTTTTAAATGCGTTGCGATCGAAATCAGTGCTTAATTCTGTGGCGGGTGGATAGCTGGTATAGCGAGGTAAAGGCTGGTTGTATTTATTCAACAATGCAGCATCAAATTCAACCGTTTGTGATAACTGTTTCATTAACCGATTTATCCTTCTGTTGTTGTGTAAATTCAGAACCCCGGCATATTTTAGAGATACGATCGATCTTGTTTTCGTGGGGCGAGTTATTTCGCGACAGATTCTCGCTTGGCATGAGGGCTGCGGCCTTCTGTGCTACCGGGGCGATCTTGCCGAGTCAGCAAATCAAAGGTATGGTCTCCAATCGCCGCTTTTACATCGGCTTCGAGTTCGTGCATTACATCCTGGTTAAGGGTAAATGCCGTATTTGCTTCGGCGACAATTCGCTCGATCGTGTCAGCATCCACCGGAAACTCATCAAAGGTTTGGCGATAGCGTTCCTTAAATACTCGCCTTGCTTCTGGTGTTGAGATTTGGGAAAATTCATAGAAATTTGTTCCCTGATCCGGCGGCAGAGACAACGCCGATCGAATCACGTTTTTCAAGCTTTGTCCGCCGGATAAATCACCCATGTAGCGGGTGTAGGCATGGGCAATCAGCAGGACTGGATCGGTTTTTGAGAGGGTTTGAATGCGATCGCGATACACAGAACCCGCTGGCGAAGCCGTAATTTCCTCCCGCCAATTTTCACCGTAATAAAAAGCTAGATCGCAAGCCAGATTCTCAGTGCGATTTAACTCAGAGAAATAGAGGGTTCCGATAATCGGGTGGTTGACATGGCTCTGCAAAGCCGTTTCTAAGGCGCTGTAAACAAAGTACAAATCGGCAAATAGTTTACGCAAAGGTTCCCGTTCCACAATGCCTTTGATAAAGCATTTCATAAATGCCGTATTTTCGGCTGTGGTGTGGGATTGCATGGTGCCTTCTCGGAGGCGTGTGGATAGATTAGTCATGGCAATATCTCCTAATTAATAGCGGTTCGGGACGATTCAGCATTAATCGAGGGCAGTAAATAAAGGCGCAACAACTGCCAGACAATCACAGCAATCCAGGGTAATTTTTGGCAAAATTGGATGGCGGCAGGGCGCTGGTTAGTTGAGATTTCGGCTAGCTTCTGGTTGGCGATCGCACATCGATCCAAACGGGGAAAGAATTCTGGATGGTGGGTATCTAAAATACTGGGAAACGCCCGTTTTGCCGTTTCATTGGTGTGATGAATCACCTGCTTGTTATATTCATCGGGGTCGATCCCGATCGAGTCATAAAATGTGGAGCGTTCCAACACCGTCATTGTGTGTGTGGCAAACACCGTCAGTAGGAAAAAGCGCGCCCAGAGTCTTGCCTTCCAGTTATTCCAAAGCTTAGGCTGCGATCGCAACAAAGCCTTAAAGAAATCCCCATGCCGATTTTCGTCCTGGCACCAATTCTCGAAGTAGCGAAACAGGGGATAAATTTGATGTTCGGGATGTTGTTCGAGATGGCGATACACCAAAATATAGCGCCAGTAGCCAATTTTTTCCGACAGATAAACAGTATAAATTACCCATTCTGGAGGGAAGAATGTGTAGGTACGATTTTTTGTTAAATAGCCCAGATCGAGAGACAACCCAAAATCTGCCATCGCCTTATTTAAGAAACCAGCATGACGCGCTTCATCCCGTGCCAGTAAGCTAAAGGCTTCCGATAACAACGGTTGGCGATTCTTAAGTTTGCGGGAGAGTTCTTTGAACAACAGAAAACCCGAAAATTCTGAGGTACAGGATCGCTCTAGAAAGTCAATAAATGCTTTTCGTGTTTCGCCATCAATCTTGTCCCAGCATTGCTCAAACTCTTGATTGCGGACAAAATGGTGGCGGTTATAGTCCGCGCGCAATTCTGCTACAACTGATTCTAATTCCGCTTGTTGCCCTGACAGATCCATTTCGGCAACGGCATCAAAATTGGTGGTGTAAAAGCGGGGTGTTAACAGGGTTTCTTGAACAGGTGCTTTAATGCCAGATGGCAGACCAGCAGACTCCGATTTACTAATTGAACTAACCATAGGAGTGGAGAGTGGATTTTTCGGAATTGATGACTGTGAACCACATTGCCTTAATCCACGATCGCCCACAAGTCAGTTACCAGTGGTATCCTATAGTTACTTGAGGTAAAGCATTGAAGCCAATCGGACGTTTGAGCCATTTCTAAAGAAATATGGAAATTATCGTGAAGGCAACTGTGAAGGGAGTTTATGGTGGAAGCAAGTCAGTGCGTAGAGGTTAAATGCCCGATTCAGTTTGTGCTGGATTTGTTGGACAATAAATGGTCAATTTTGGTTCTACGCGAACTGTTTGGAGGCGCGAGGCGTACCCACGAATTACTCGCGGCACTTCCTGGCATCAGCACCAAAACCCTCACCCAACGCCTCCGAGAGTTGGAATCTCAAGGGCTAGTCGATCGGCGTGTTTATGCCGAGATTCCGCCCCGTGTAGAATATTCCCTCACGCCCAAGGGTCGCCAAATTCAACCGGTGATGGCAGCCCTGCATCAAGTAGGATCGCAGTGGCTGGGCCAGGAGAGTTGTATTTGTCCCCTAACACACTCGGATGCTAAGGACGATCGCATGAACGCTTCAGGTCTAATTTCAGATTAAAAATGTCAGAATTATTTATCTCTCTCTTCTCTTCCTCAGTGTCCTCTGCCTCCTCTGCGGTTTAATTATTTCGGTTCTGGGAGGTGAATTCCGTGGGTTAAGTTAACTCCCCCTAAGAACTAGCCTTGGGAATAGCCACCAAAGTCATAGAATTAGCCGGGTAAGTTGCCCTAAAACCATATTTATATACTCTCAAGCCGCAGTTCCAAGTGCTAATTTTATTTACACCGTAGATGTCGGGGCTGATTGAATGGCGATCGGCTGTAAGATTAACAGATAAAGCCAGGCCGATAGTTTGCGCGATCGCCATTTTGATGTAGGCTTTTGTTGCCACTACCCCCAAAGCAGCCAAAAAACCTAACAATAATAGGGTAATCCAACGCGGTTTATTTTCGTGAGTAAGCCACAAAAAGCGTCTATTCATTTTTTATTTTCCCTGGTAAAGGTGGATTATTTTATTACATTATTTGCGGGCCATTTATCTAGATTAATCAGCCGTTCTACATTTAAATTTAATATCGTTTCCGGTTGGATGGGAATGATAAAGTCAAGGTCAATAATTCTACATTTCCCCACTCCCCACTCCCCATCATGTATGAGTGTAACCGGAATTGATATAACTTTTGGGGCGGGCTAGAAGCCCAACCCCTACTCCTCACAATAGTGTGTGTGTAAGATTCCCATTGTGTACCCGGAGAGACTTATTTAACCTTGACTGTAAGCCTCCATTGGCAAACAAGAACAGACAAAATTGCGATCGCCAAACGCATTATCTATCCGCCCCACCGCCGGCCAAAACTTATGTTCGCGAGTCCAAGGTGCCGGATAAGCCGCTTGCGCGCGAGTATAAGGACGATTCCACTCATCAACCATCAGAGATTCTGCCGTGTGCGGCGCATTTTTCAAGACGTTATTTTGCGCGTCAACATTACCATTTTCAATTTCCGCAATTTCCGCTCGAATTGCAATCATTGCATCGCAAAAACGGTCTAATTCCTGCTTCGATTCGCTTTCGGTAGGTTCCACCATTACCGTACCAGCAACCGGCCAAGAAACCGTCGGCGCGTGATAGCCGTAATCCATCAACCGTTTAGCGATATCTTCTACTTCAATAGCCGCAGATTTTTTGAGCGATCGCAAATCGAGAATACACTCGTGCGCCACCAAACCCGCTTTCCCTTTGTACAAAACGGGATAATAAGATTGTAACCGTTTTGCCATGTAATTAGCATTAAGAATTGCTACTTTTGTCGCCTCAGTTAAACCCACTCCTCCCATCATCCGAATGTACATCCAAGAAATAGGCAAAATGCTAGCACTTCCCCAAGGCGCGGCGGAAACAGCACCAACTGATATTTGTTGACTGTTAACGGTTGACTGTTGACTGTTAAGAATAGAATGACTGGGCAAAAATTCTACTAAATGAGACATTACCCCAATCGGCCCCATTCCCGGCCCGCCGCCGCCGTGGGGAATACAGAAAGTTTTGTGCAAATTCAAGTGACAAACATCAGCACCAAAATCACCGGGGCGGCACAAACCAACTTGAGCATTCATATTTGCGCCGTCCATATAAACTTGTCCGCCGCAGTTGTGGACAATCTCGCAAATCTCTTTAATTTCTTCCTCAAAAACGCCGTGGGTTGATGGATATGTCACCATCAAAGCCGCCAGTTCATTTTTGTGTTTTTCTGCTTTTTTATGTAAGTCAGCAACATCAATATTGCCTTGAGAATCGCACTCTACTGGAACTACTTTCATCCCCGCCATCACCGCGCTAGCCGGATTTGTACCGTGGGCTGACTGGGGAATCAAACAGAGATTTCGGTGAGATTCGCCTCGGTGTTCGTGGTATTGACGAATAACTAACAAACCCGCGTATTCGCCTTGGGAACCTGCGTTTGGCTGCAAAGAAATTCCCGCGAAACCGGTAATTTCTGCTAGCCACTGTTCTAGTTGCACGAACATCATTTGATACCCGCGAGTTTGATCGGGGGGTGCAAAGGGATGTATCTTGCCAAATTCCGCCCAAGTCACCGGCATCATCTCTGCTGTTGCATTCAATTTCATTGTGCAAGAACCCAATGGAATCATCGATGTATTTAGCGATAAGTCCTTGGCTTCTAAACGGTGCAAATAGCGCAAAAGTTCAGTTTCTGAATGGTAGCTGTTGAAAACTGGATGGGCGAGATAGCTGCTGGTGCGATCGCAAAAATCTGGTAAGGTCAAATAGGAATTCAATGCGTCTGCATCCAGCGGAATGTTGAGAGCATTCTGCCCGTCACCCCTGATATAATCTTTATTCTGTGCAAAAATTTCCCACAACTCTTGCACATCTTCAACGGTGACAGTTTCATCTAAAGTGATTCCCACCGTCGAATCATCGAAAACTCGGAGATTAATTTTGCGAATTTTAGCAGCTTCTAGAATTTCTGACAGCGGTTTGTCTCCCAATTCTACCCGCAAAGTATCGAAGAAAGGTTGCTCGCCAATTTTGTATCCGAAACTTTTTAAACCGGATGCCAAAAGTGCTGTTAAAGTCCATACTTTCTCAGCAATGTCTTTCAGTCCAGACGGGCCGTGATAAACAGCATACATACTCGCCATCACTGCCAGCAAAACTTGAGCAGTACAAATATTGCTAGTAGCTTTTTCGCGGCGGATGTGCTGTTCGCGAGTTTGCAAGGCCAAACGTAAAGCAGATTTGCCGTTGGCATCTTTAGAAACGCCAACTATTCTCCCCGGAACTTGCCGTTTAAACTCTTCTCGCGTGGCGAAATAGGCTGCGTGGGGCCCTCCGAATCCCATCGGCACTCCGAAGCGCTGAGTGCTTCCTACGGCTATATCCGCGCCGAATTCGCCGGGGGGTGTGAGCAAGCAAAGGCTCAAAATGTCGGCGGCTACTGTGACTAATGCGCCGGCTTCGTGTGCCGATCGAATAAAATCGGTATAGTCGTAAATTGCGCCGTCTGTGGCGGGGTATTGCAGGAGAGCGCCGAAGATTGTACGATCGAACTCAAAGCTTTGATGGTCGCCGACAATTACCTCAATTCCCAGCGGCTTAGCGCGAGTTTGCACCACTTCCACAGTTTGAGGGTGGCAATCTTGGGAAACAAAAAACGCTTTTGCCTTATTTTTACTCGCGCCGTAACTTACCGCCATCGCTTCCGCCGCCGCAGTCCCTTCATCCAGCAAAGAAGCGTTGGCAATTTCCAAACCCGTGAGGTCAATTATCATGGTTTGGAAGTTCAGTAAAGCTTCCAATCGCCCTTGAGCAATTTCGGCTTGGTAGGGTGTGTAAGCTGTATACCAGCCGGGATTTTCTAGGATATTCCGCTGGATGACGGGGGGAGTTATGCAATCGTGATATCCTGTGCCGATGTACGATCGAAATACCTGATTTTTTGCAGCAATTTCTTTCAATTCTGCCAAAGCGCTGTACTCGCTTTGCGCTGCGGGAAGTTGTAAGGGTTGAGAAATACGAATCGCCGCTGGAACCGTTTTGTCAATCAACTCATCGAGGCTGGAAAGGCCCAAAACATTGAGCATTTGCTGGATTTCGCTGGGTGTCGGGCCAATGTGCCGGCCCGCAAAACCATTTATGGGGGAAAGGTTTTGCTGCTGACTGGGTTCAAGTTGAGGGCTGTAGAGTACCAAGGCGGATTCTCCTGAATTGACTTTTGCTTCTTTGTTTGTAACATTTTGCTAAGAAAACAAGGAAGATTTTCTGCGTGTATCAAAGTCCGAGAGTCCGACAGGGGTTGAAACCCCTCTCTCATAGCTAAAGTCGTCGGTCGCCGACTAAGCAAGATTTTTTGCGTGTATCAAAGTCCGACAGCGGTTTCAACCCCTGTCTCATAGCTAAAGTCGTCGGTCGCCGACTGTAGATTAAGGTCGATGATTGAAACCGCTGTCGAGAGTCAAACGAAGTCTGCCTTATCGGACAAGCGAGATAAAGGGGGTATTTAAGCCGGATTTGGTATCAGTCGTCTTTAGACGACTTGTGCTAAAAGCCCCGTGGGTTTCAACCCCTGGCGGATTGTGGAATTATCAACAAGCCCTATGCCCTATGCCCCATGCCCTATGCCCTATTCCCCTTCGACCATTTTTCGATACTCTGGGGCCGAGAAAGCGTCGTCTGCTTCGCTGGGATTGTCAACGCGCACTTTCAGCAGCCACCCAGCGCCATAGGGGTCTTCCGCCAAATTTTCGGGAGACTCTATAATTTCATCATTGCGTTCTACAACTGTACCGGTAACTGGTGCTTTCAAGTCTTCAACCGCTTTCACTGACTCGACTGTACCGAAAGCTTCGCCTTTTTCCAACCCTGCACCGACTTCGGGCAAATCTAGAAACACGATATCGCCGAGTTGGTCAACTGCAAAAGCACTAATGCCGATGGTGGCAATTTCGCCTTCGAGTCGGATGTATTCGTGGGTGTCTAGGTATTTCAAGTCATCGGGGTATTTTAGTGCCATATCTTTTCTCACAATAAACAAAGTATCAAGTAAATCTTAGTGAACTATGGGCATTTATTGATGACTAAGTGGAACAAAAAAAATATTAAACGCTTGCTTTTTGGAGAATTTTCTATCAAACGACTGATGCGCTCTATAATTTTTATTTACGCATTTCTATGTTTTTACGGTTTCTTTTTTTCAGAACGGCTAATTTTTCAACCTCCCCCATCTAGCCAGAGTGATAGCAGGGAAGTTATCAAAGTTAGCTCAGCTAATGGCGTGAAAATTTCTACTGTTCATTTACCTAACCCGCAAGCTAAATATACCATACTTTACAGTCACGGGAATGCGGAAGACTTGGGCGGGATTTTGTGGCTACTCAGAGAGATTCGAGATAACGGTTTTGCTGTGTTTGCCTATGATTATCAAGGTTACGGCACGAGTCAGGGAAATCCTTCTGAGGATAATACTTATCGTGATATTGATGCAGTTTACAATTATTTAACCCAACATTTGGGAATACCTGCCAAGCAAATTATTCTTTACGGGCGTTCTGTGGGGGGTGGGCCGGCAATTGATTTGGCTTCCCGGCAGAAAGTCGGCGGTTTGGTGGTTGAAAGTTCCTTTGTTTCGGCTTTTCGGGTGTTGACGCGGATTCCGCTTTTACCCTTTGACAAGTTTGTGAATATTGATAAGATTGGCAAAGTTCGATCGCCTGTTTTGGTGATTCATGGTAAAGCTGATGAGGTGGTGCATTTTTGGCATGGAGAGAAGTTGTTTGCAGCGGCGAAGCAGCCGAAATTAAATTTTTGGGTTGATGGGGCCGGTCATAATGATTTGATGGATGTGGCGGGCGATCGCTATGCTGCAACTTTGCGAAATTTTGCTAAGCTAGTAGATGAATCTTCTCGACCAAGATGAGCAACGGTCTAGAAGCCCGTTCCACAAGAACACATACACTTACACTTTATAGCCTTTCTCAGTAACATGAGGTGCACGCTTGATAAGCGGGCATAGGGCATAGGGCATAGGGCATACCTCACCAAGATTGAGAACTGCTGTACCTAATTTAACAGGGGCGATTTTGCGATTTATAAAATGGTTTTTTCACCACATTAGCCGGATAGTTTTTCCCGCGAATTTCGACTTCTAATTGCTGACCGATTTTAGCTAATTTTGCCGGAACAAATGCGAGGGCAACTGCACGATTCAAAGTAGGCGATAATGTACCGCTAGTAACTTCTCCTACTTTTTCGCCTTCAAATATTACCGGATAGCCGTGGCGCGCAATGTGCCGCCCCTGCATTTCTAGCCCTACCAACCGCTTCGATACTCCACTCGCTTTTTGCTGTTCCAAAACCTCACGGCCAATAAAATCGCCTTTGGTGTCGAGGTGAACTACCCAACCCAATCCAGCTTCTAAAGGCGTGATATTGTCGTCGATATCTTGACCGTAAAGAGCCATTGCTGCTTCTAAACGCAAGGTATCTCTCGCACCCAATCCGCAGGGAACAACGCCAGCAGCTAACAATTTTTGCCACAGTTCTTTTCCAACTTCGGCATCCACCATAATTTCAAACCCATCTTCGCCGGTGTAACCAGTTCTGGCGATAAAACTCGGCTGTCCCAACAGATTTGTTTCTAAGTGACCAAATGCCTTAATTGGTGTGAGGCTGTCTTCCACAAAAGGCTGGAGATAGTTAACAGCTTCCGGGCCTTGAATTGCTATTAAAACTTTATCTTCGGAGAGGTCTGTAAAACACAGTTCGCTCAATTCTAAGTGCGTGGTGATCCATGCTTTGTCGGCGATGCGAGTGGCGGCGTTGACAATAATTACTGCACGTTCTTCGCTAGTGATAGCGTCGGGTTCTTGCCAGTAGAAAATAATGTCGTCTAAGATGCAGCCTTTGGCATTTAGCAAGACTGTATATTGAGCTTGACCGGGTTGCAAGCGGCTCAAGTCTGAGGGTACTAAGGGTTGAAATTTTTCTATTACTTGTTTCCCTCTCAAACCAAATTTTCCCATGTGGGAAATGTCGAACATTCCTGCTTGCTGGCGTACTGCTTGGTGTTCGCTGCTGATGCCTGCGTACTGTACTGCCATCTCCCACCCGGAAAAGGGCACCATTCGGGCTTTGAGTTCTAATGATAGGTCGTACAGAGGCGTGCGGGCAAGTTGGCTCGGACTCTCTGGATTGTTGGGTTCAGTTGACTTTGCCACAGGTAGCGCTTTGGTTGCGGGTAGACTGTTTTGATTTTAGGGGAAAATTGGTTTTCGCGGTGTGTGGCACGATCGAATTTAAGGACACGGCTATGGTGTTTCGGTACAAGTCGCGATCGAATTTAAGCACGCGGTGGTAATGTTTCGGTAAAAATTAGGACACACCAGTGATGTATCCCTAATTTTAATTTATGGAGAATAGCGGGCTCGAACCGCTGACCCCTACAATGCCATTGTAGTGCTCTACCAACTGAGCTAATTCCCCTTTCTTTTCGCGCTCTCAATCATGCCTTAACTGACCAATATTTGTCAAGCTTTTTGGGGAAATTAGTTTTGAGCCTTCGGCTGGCAAGGCTTTCGGCTTTTTTTTCACAAAACTCTCCTCGCTTCTGGACAATGGTCAATCGCCTACTATCATTTAGTAAGTGTGTTGGGATATTTCGCTCAAATGGCTCAAACAAGACCCCATGAGGAAGTAGACGACTAGCAGAGCGGCGGCTGATACCGCAACTAGGGTGCCGGCTAGCATTAGTGAAAATTCCCGTTGCGCGATCGCCTCTTGCATTAAGTGCAAAGACCAGGCAACGAGGGCAACGTCAATTATTAAAATAGGAACCAGCATAAGTTACGATTTGTAACAGCTCACCTATTGTAACAAAACTTTTGGTTAAGTGCAGATAAGCTCAGACGTATTTAACTATTGCTGTAAAACCCAAAGGGAGCAGCGGAAAGCCGCTGAGAAAAAGTTATAGCTTTTCTTGATAATTACAATATGCAAAGTTAATGAGAGCTAGCTCAGCCTTAGAGGTGCGTTTTTGACTCTTGAGCGATCGATTAAGAACCCGATAGCTGCGCTTCACAGGCTTTTTTGAGGGGTGAGGGTGCGTTAGCGAAGCCCGCCCCTACGGGGGCTACGCCAACGAAGAGGATCGACCTTTGAGTACAACTGATTTGATAGCAGAAGGTCTGAGCCGCTGTTGCACTTGGATGCTGTAAAATTAACTTTATTAACCTGCTTGAAAAGATGACCAATCGCTCTACTCGCGCCCTTTTTCACAGCAAAACACTCAACACTGCTTTGCGCGCTTTTAGCTTTCCGCAAGATATGGAAGTGCGCCAACAAAAATTGGGAACGTGGATTGCTGCACTTAAAACGGGTACGTTAGACGAAGTTAAAGAAGTTTCGCTGCACGGCAGTTTTATTAATGATATTTTTCAGGATATTTTGGGATATTGCTCGGTAATTCAAGGTGCGGGGAAAGCTTGGGAAATTAACGCGGAACAAACGATATCTGATGGCGGCGGTTCTGCTGACGGGGCGATCGGCTTTTTTACTGCTGCTGACAATCCTAAAGGCGAAACCGTGTCCCTGCAAGGTAAAGTGATTGCTCCGATCGAACTCAAGGGAGCGAAAAATGATTTAGACCGTCCCGCATCCGGGCGATCGGAATCAGCAGTTGACCAAGGTTGGCGCTACGCTAATTATACACCA
Source organism: Microcoleus sp. w1-18aA5 (assembly GCF_036701705.1). NCBI lineage: Bacteria > Bacillati > Cyanobacteriota > Cyanophyceae > Oscillatoriales > Microcoleaceae > Microcoleus > Microcoleus sp. w1-18aA5. The sequence continues at coordinate 28,436 of NZ_JAUPTE010000076.1, forward strand.
GATTGTCGCTGGATTATTGTCTCGAATTATCGAGAAGTGCGACTTTATCATACCAATAAAACTCCTGCTTATTACGAACAATTTTTTCTGACTGACTTGGCGGATATTGCAGCTTTTAAGCGGTTTTACTTTCTGCTGTGTCGTCGCAATTTTTTACCTCACAACCAAGCTCAAACAGTTTCTTTTATTGACAGACTGTTAAAAGACTCTGACGAAGCTCAAGAGGAAATCACCAATAAATTATATCAAGAATACAAAGCAATTCGACTCGCTCTCGTCAAGCATTTTCGCTTTACGGGGCCGCAGGATATCCCCAACCGCGATCGCGTACTCATTGAAAAAGCTCAAAAAACTTTAGACCGCGTTTTATTCATTGCTTTTTGTGAAGATAAAGGATTGCTGCCGCCAAAAACCCTCAGCAACGCTCACGACAACAAAGACCAATACAATCCTAGATTAATTTGGGAAAATTATCAATCTGTATTTCGCTGGGTTGATGTGGGAAATGATGACCCTCCTGTACCGGGATACAACGGCGGTTTATTTAAATTTGATCCGATTTTAGACGCACAATTGACCGTGCCAAATCCTTTATGCAGTCTGCTTAATAAGCTGACCAGATTTGATTTTGACACCGAAGTTTCCGTCGATATTTTGGGGCATATTTTCGAGCAGTCTGTTACAAATTTGGAAGAATTAAATGCTGAAACTACCGGACAGGAATACAATCAGAAAAAAGGCAAGCGAAAAACTCAAGGTGTCTTTTACACGCCAGCTTTTATTACTCAGTATATTGTCGAGGTTTCTCTCTGTGGCTATTTGCAGCGGCGAGAGCAAGAATTGCGCGATTTATTCCTAATGGGCGAAGTTGCTGAAGTGTCGGTTCAGCCACCAAAGAAAACTGCAATTAAGTTTTGGAAAGCGTATCGAGACGAGGTGCTGCAAAAAACGCGCGTCATCGATCCGGCGTGCGGTTCGGGTGCTTTTTTGATTGCGGCTTTTGATTATTTGATGCAGCAGTATGAAAGAGTCGATCGCGAATTGAATGCTTTGGGATGTCAGCCAAAAGACGGCAACTCGCTGGAATTTGACAGAAGCATTTTAAGCAACAACCTGTACGGCGTAGATTTGTTGCCGGAATCGGCGGAAATTACCAAACTTTCTCTGTGGTTGAAGACGGCCGAACCTGGTAAAACCCTGACGTATTTGGATGATAATATTAAAGCGGGAAACTCGATTGTCGCTGACAGTAATGTAGCAGATACAGCGTTTGATTGGCAAGCTGAATTTTCCCAGATTTTTGCTGATGGCGGTTTTGATGTTGTCATTGGCAATCCACCTTACGTGCGGCAGGAGTTGCTGTCTCCAATTAAACCATACTTGCAAGCAAATTATGAATCATATAACGGCGTAGCAGACCTTTATACTTACTTTTATGAACTCGGATTAAAGATTCTCAAACCGGGGGGAGTGCTTTCGTATATTGTCACAAATAAATGGCTGCGGTCGGGATACGGCGAACCTCTACGCAAGTTCTTTGCCAGTCAAGGTTTACTAGAGCAAATTATTGATTTCGGACACGCGCCAATTTTTGAGGATGCTGATACTTTTCCCTGTATTGTCGCAGTTAGAAAACCTAACGCTTCTCTATGTATCTCTGAAACTGAAAGCGAGAGTGAGCAAGGTAAATTTGAACCTAATTCGTCTGTGATTGTTTGTCCGGTTCCGCGCGAGGAACTTGCTAATATCAACCTTACACAATACGTTCAACAACACGGCTATCAAATTTCGCGAGATCGTTTTACTGCGAATGCTTGGAGTTTGGAACCTCCTGCTGTTGATGATTTGATGCAAAAAATTCAACGAGTGGGTGTTCCGCTTAAAGATTTTGCAGGGGTTAAGCCTTATCGAGGTATTTTAACAGGATTGAATGAAGCTTTTTTAATTGATGAAGCTACTAAAAACAGTCTAGTGCAAGCAGACCCTAAATCCGCTGAAATCATCAAGCCATTATTGCGAGGTCAGAACCTTAAACGCTGGAGTCCAGAGTGGGAAAATCTTTGGATTATTCTGCTGAAGTCTAGCAGCGATAGTGTATGGCCGTGGAGTACCGCAAACGATAAAGCAGAGGAAGTATTTTCACAAACATTTCCATCGGTATATAAGTATATGAAGCCGATGCAAGAAAAACTGTCTAAGCGTTCCGACCAAGGGCGTTACTGGTGGGAACTGCGATCGTGTGCCTACTATAACGTTTTTCAAGAACCAAAAATTATCACTCAAGATTTGGCTACTTATTCTTGGTTTTGCTTCGTCGATCAAGAGATATACCCAGTGAATACTTGCTATCTATGGCCAACAGGAAATTTTTATATGCTTGGGTGGCTGTGTTCGCCAATAACTTGGTGGATTTGTCACCACACTTTGCAAAAAGGAATCAATGACACACTGCGAATGTTTAGAGAACAGGTAGAAGCTTTACCCATCGCACCACCAACTGACTTAATTCGTGCCGAAGTAGAACCAATTGTCAGCCGTTTAATTGAAATCGCCAAAACTAATCAAGAAACTCACCGAGATGTCTTGCACTGGCTGGAAATCACTTATTTAATTGATAAACTAGGACAAAAACTCGAAGATTTTTCTGCGCTTTCTTTGGCAGAGTTTGTAGCAGAAATCAGAAAGCGGATGCCGAAAACTAAATCCTCCGATCCTCTCGGCGTTGCTGGACTAAAAGCAGTCCGCGAAACTTATAATGAATATGCACCGGCCATTCAATCTCGCAAAGCTGAGGCGTTGAGACTCGAACACCGTTTATCCGATTTAGTTAATCAAGCTTATGGATTGACACCGGAAGAAATAGATTTGATGTGGAAAACAGCACCTCCGCGAATGCCGATCGCCCGACAGATTTGATCTAATATTAGAGCCGTGTTTGTCTTCGTCTGGAATGTTGGGATAACAATTTTTGCCGCCGACCAATTATGCAATTTGTGCGGGATTTAAAGGTTAATTCTTGACCTTTGAGGTAATTTTTAATCTCCTGTCATCTTGCTCCCCCCTTAGCAAGGGGGGTAAAACACCTAATGCTCTCAGCGATTTAATCCCCTGTTATCCCATCTTGCTCCCCCCCTTAGCAAGGGGGGGCTGGGGGGGGTTAAAAAGCCAAGCAAGAACGAAAAAACCCTCTTGCTCTCCCCCTTAGCAAGGGGGTAAAACACCTAATGCTCTCAGCGATTTAATCCCCTGTTATCCCATCTTTCTCCCCCCCTTAGTAAGGGGGGGCTGGGGGGGGTTAAAACACCTAATGTTCTCAGCGATTTAATCCCAGGGCTATTTCATTCTAGTGTAAGGCCTGATAGAATAACAGATTAATCTCACTGAGGGTTCAGGTCAAAATGTCC
>NZ_JAUPTE010000077.1:0-31701 GCF_036701705.1 Microcoleus sp. w1-18aA5
TCGCTTTTATCAACAAGGTATGCGGGCTGCAACCCTGATTCGGTCTATCTCCTAGGCCTCTTTGTCACCCCCCCAGGTCCGCAGTACCTTTAATCTGGTTAAACTCAAATCGTCGATCGTAATCTGTTACACCATAAAGATTAAAACTAATGGTTGGTTTATCTCCGAGTGCTTCCACATGATGAATCGCATCTGGCATGAAGCACAAAACGTCACCAGGGGCTATCAAAATATCTCCTACTGTTGTGATTTGATCTGGAAACTTGCGAGTTGGCGATCGCTGCCAAAAAGTATTTTTCTCCTGTCCATCAAGTAGCGCCACCAGTCCCCAACTGGCATGATTATGAATCGGAGAAACTGCACCCGGAACCCAAGCGACCAACTGCACGGTCAGAGGAAAAAATGGTTCATCATACAGTGTTTGTACGGCCCAGCCTGTCTCAGAGTCAGGCTCAAGGAGAGCAATTTGAAACCAGGAGGAACTATCTAACAACCTGCGGACAAGGGGACAAATTGCCTGGAGTCGTAAATAATCATCACTTATTTGCTCTAATACATCTTCCAAGTCAGTTAAAAAGCGGTAAAGTCGGTAGGGATTGGTCAAATCTTCAATTTGACTTGTAGCCTCACAAACATGGCACTGCCCATCATCAGTCACTAACCAATTTTTTCCTGTCATCGTTGCTCAACTCGCGGTTAAATTACTGCACTACTAAAATATAGTCAGGTTTAATCTCCACTCTATAAAACATTCCTTGCAACTAGATGATCTGTTCATAAGGCACAGATAAATTTTAGCTGAAGAACCACGTAAATCAATGGATATGGCAATCCCAAACGAAATTTTGCTGACCAATTAGTAACTGCTCATGGTTTTATCCAAAATCCATCTGCTCTTCATCTTACACTCATATTTCTAGAATCAAATGCAGTTAATCTCAATTCATAGAGGCAGCCGGATTGAGACTCAAAAAGTTTTCTACTATCCCTCTTGTACATAAACCCTAGATTTTGGAGGTTGAATATGCGTAAACCAGCATTATGGCTCAGCTTATGTCTAAGTAGTTTGGTGCTTACATTATCGCTTGTGACTGCAACGACACTCAACACCTCTGCTACACCTAATAATGCGATCGCGCAAACCAATCCCTGCGCGTCCAAAAACCCCTGCGCGTCCAAAAATCCCTGCGCGTCAAAGCAAGGAAACGTAGGAGGTCCACTAGCGAAACAATTGCAAGGAAAGCCTGTTGTGGTTGACATTTATGCAAGCTGGTGTGCTGGCTGCAAAAACATTGCCCCTACCATTTCCCAACTGAAACAGCAATATGCAGGAAAAGTGCATTTTGTCGTGCTAGATATGACAGATAAATCAACCATTTCTAAAGCAGAGGCGACAGCGAAACAGTTAGGACTCAGCCAATTTTTAGCGGCAAATAAGTCTCAAACGGGAAGTCTAACCATCATCGACCCTGCCACAGGAAATATTCTAGCGCAGCATCGTAACAATCCTAACAAATCTACCTATACAACCGTGCTGGATCAGGCGCTTGCCAAAAAATAGCTGGTTTCAGATTCTCGGTAATACCAAGTTTTTATGAGGCTGCACATATCCCGATTCCCCTTAACTCGCCTTAATAAAGGGGGGACAATAGCGTACTCAAAGTCCGCCTTATTAAGGGGAATTTAGAGGGGCATAGGGATAGGTGCAACTTCACATGAAATTGGTATAAGCAGATTAAATATTTATTTCAGGAGAAACCCATGACAAATCTTGAAAAGCCTCAGTCCCAAACCAAAACCCCCAAAGTTTTCAAATTTCCGAATAGATGGTTATTTTGGGGTGGATTGGTAGTCCTGAGCTTAGTGCTTGCATTGGTCATCACAGGCCCCATTTCTCAGGCGATTGAACATCTAATTTCGGTAACTGAAAACCGCTATCAGCAATGGTTTATTCAGCAAGATACAGCCAACCCACTGATGTTGTTTTCCCTGGCGTTTATCGGTGGTTTAATCGCCAGCATTTCACCATGTATTCTGGCAATGTTACCCGTTAATTTGAGCTACATTGGTACTCGTAATATCACTTCCAAGGGAGATGCTTTCGTTAAAGCCAGTTTATTTGTGTTGGGAGTTATGACAATTCTCAGCTTTTTCGGGCTGGCATCTTCCTTTGCCGGGGCTGTGATGGTTGATTACCGGGGGTACATCAACATTGTTGTAGGAACCATCATTTTTATCATGGGTTTGAGCTTGCTAGGAATTGTGAAGTTGCCTTTACCAGGAGTCAATATAAATGCTTCAAATTTGGGACCATATGGGGTAGGATTGACATTTGGTTTGGTGAGTTCTCCCTGTGCCAGCCCGGTTTTATTTGCTGTACTGGCAGCGGCAGCGGCGACTGGTTCACAATTGCTAGGAACCTTGACCATGATCTGTTATGCTCTGGGATATACAATCATCATCTTTCTTGCCAGTCTATTGACAGGTTTTGCCAAGCAAGCTAAGACTTTGATGCAGCATTCCGAGTCAATTCTCCGATTTGGCAGTATCGCTCTAATTCTGACAGGTTTGTATTACATAATTGAGGGTACTCGCTGGTTCTTGTAAGATTTGTGAAGGCTTTTAAGTAAGTACGCCCACCTAAAAAAAGAATACTCTGAACCGCTGATCTGGAAATTAGACACATGAAACTAAAATATATTAGCACGATCGCCATTGCCACCATTCTCGGTTTGGTAACAACTAATTTTAGCTACGCCAATTCCAAGGCTTCCACAAACTTAAACTCTACAACCGTTTCATCCAAGGTTGCACAATCCAATCCTTGCGCCGGTAAAGCCAATCCTTGCGCGAGTAAAGAAAATCCTTGCGCGAGTAAAGAAAATCCTTGCGCGGGTAAAGCCAATCCTTGTGCTGGTAAAAGCAGCACAACAACCCTTCATCCTCAATTCTACACCGAAAACGGTGTGGCTCTTGATGGTCAGGATGTCGTAGCCTATTTCACCCAAAGCAAATTAGTTATGGGAGTTAGCCAATTTAAACATAATTGGGGTGGAACAACTTGGATGTTTGCTAGTGCAGCAAACCGTGATATGTTTGCCAACAATCCTGAAAAGTATGCTCCTCAATACGGTGGATATTGCGCCCAGGGTACCAGTGAAGGAAATCTTGTTGTCACCCAGCCTGACGCCTGGAAAATCGTTAATGGGAAGCTTTATCTCAACTACGATAAAACAGTACAAGCACAATGGATGGGGGATATTCCTGGTCACATTTTTTCAGGAAACAAAAATTGGCCGGCTATTCTGAATAACAAAGAACTGTTGCGCTAAGCTCAAAGTGATGAAGGCAATTAGTCGGCGCTAACTGCCACTTAGATTATCACCAGCAGTTTTCATTTCCCTGAGAAGAAGGTAATTGTAATTGCGTAATTGCGTAATTGAGAAAGCTGTACCTCACCCAATTGACAATTGCTATATTTTCTGATTTATCAACATTTCCGGTGAGTTACCCTTGATAAAGCGTGTTTGTAGTCAGGACTTCAGTTATCTCTAGGCAGATGAACAATTACTATGAGTCCTGACTACAAAATTACTGTGGTTAGATGGCCGGATATGATATTATGTATGGCAAAAACCGGGTTGATGAAGCCAACCCTCCTCAACAAAAAGGTTATTTATGGAATTTAAAGATTTTCTGGGTTTGCTGCATCCTATTTTAGCTGTAGCGATTGTTTTTCCTATGCTTGGTGTTGTTCTCAATATGGGGTGGCAAACCATGCAGCGTCGGAAGCAAATTGCGATCGACACCAAGAGCAAAATTCCACCTGTAGTCGGTCCAGAACACGTCAAAGCAGGTCGAATTCTGTCAGGTTCTGTGGTAGGAGTGACGTTGTTGGGTCTCGCCTACCCGATTTTTGAGCATATTTTGAGCAAGGATGTTTGGAGCAAAAACTCGTTTCAGGTCATTTTCATTGTGCTGATGTTTGTTGCAACGATCGCCTCTTTGGTGATGCTTTATCGAGCTACACCCGCTTTATGGCGTGGCATATTCGCAACGCTAACAGGTACTGGTTTGGTGATTCTTGGCACTCAAGATGGCGTTTATCGGCGAACCAATGAATGGTATTGGTCTCACTACTACATTGGCATCACCGCTGCGCTAATTATGGTTTTTTCCCTTGCCATCATTGAAGACATTTACAAAGACCGCTCAAATCGCTGGCGCACTATCCATGTGATATTGAACTCGATCGCTGTGCTGCTCTTTCTGGGACAGGGAATGACCGGAACCAGGGATTTATTAGAAATTCCTTTGAACTGGCAGAAACCCTATATTTATACCTGTGATTTCGCCAATAAAACCTGCCCAAAGCCGTGAGCGATGGCCTTATCGATATTCAAGTCTAAAATTAGGAGAAATTAGAGCCGGCGGGACACCCCACAAGGAATTTCATGTATTGTGGAACAGGCATCTTGCCTGTTTTGGAGATTTTATGTATTGTGGAACAGGCATCTTGCCTGTTCTTGAGATGAGAATGTTGCAATATCTGGATCACTACCAATCTGTCACCAATATTAATCATTGCGAGTCAAACCCTGAAGGCTAACTTGCAAAATCGACAAACCCAAAATCAGCAAAAACAAAACCAGCCCGATCGTACAAGCATAGCCAATTTCCAAATCCTTAAAAGCCCGTTCGTAAAGATAATAAACAACAGTCTTAGAACTATTTCGCGGCCCGCCTTGAGTCATAATATAAACTTCTTCAAAAACCTTAGTAGCAGAAATCGCCGAAATCACGGCTACCAAAACTAAATAAGGCTTCATCAGCGGCACAGTAATATCCCAGTGCTTTCCCAAACCATCAGAACCATCAATAGCAGCCGCCTCATAAAGTTCTGCCGGAATAGCTTGCAGCCCTGCCAAATAAATCACCATGTAATAACCCAATCCTTTCCAGATAGTAACCGCCATGACGCTAAAGATTGCTAACTTCGGATTAGCCAGCCAAGAAACAGGAGGCAAACCCAACAATTCCCCCAACTGATTCAGCAATCCAGTCTCAGCAAACAGCCACTTCCAAGCAATCCCAGCGACAACCATTGAAATCACCGCCGGCGTATAGTATGCTGCACGAAACCAGTTCATCCCCTTAAGTTTTTGGTTGCACAAAATCGCCATTCCCAACGGTAGAACAACTAACACAGGCACAACGCAGGTAAGATACAGCAGCGTATTCGTCAAAGTTTGCCAAAATGTACGATCGCCCCACAACCTGTTAAAATTCTTTAAACCCACCCACTGTGGCATTTGAGTTAAATCATATTCGTAATTAGTAAAACTCAAATAAAAAGCTTGCACCGCCGGCCACAAAACAGTCAAACTCAAAATAAATAAAGCCGGAAGTAAAAACAAATAAGGCGTCAAATAGCGTCGGGAAAAAGTCACAGACATAGTAATTGGTAATTGGTAACTTTACTCGTTAACAGGCTCTGCCTGGTAACGCATATCTGGAGGCTCGGCCTCCAATTTTCCTACTAACAAGCGAGGCAGAGCCTCTGGACATTGATTCCCAGGCTATGCCTGGGAACCAGTTAGAAAACTCGCATTTGTAGGGTACTATTCGGCGCACCAGCGCTGAGTCCTTGAAACGATTTCTTGTCCTCCCCTTACTAAGGGGGGTTAGGGGGGATCTAGACTTCGACCCTACAAATAATAATTATTTAACTCCCGAAAACAAACCCTGCCAGTCTCCGGGAGAACCGCCATTTTCCCCCTCTTTCACCTCAAAAGTAACGTTGCAAGCTTGAGGTTGTTCCAAAGCCTCCACGCACAATTCTGCAATATCTTCCCGACTAACTTTGCCCCTAATATTGTCTCCTTGCTCAAATATTAAAGCTTTGCCTCCCGGTTCTTCAGTCAAAGCGCAGGGTCTGACAATAGTATAAGGTATGCCGCTCGATCGCACACAATCTTCCCCTTTCAACTTCCAAGTCAAAATTCCCCCCAACATATCATTCATCCTGACTGCCGGCGGTTCTTCTTCCAAGTTAATTCCGGGGCGACCTGGGCGGGTAACTCCTGCCGAACTCACCATCACAAATCGCGGCAAAGTCTGTCCCCCATCAGCTTTAATAGATTCTAACTCCAGTTGAAAAATACCCGGTGTAAATTTCGGGTTGAGCGCGCCATCATATTCAAACTTGCTCAACATTAACTGAAAAGAAAAAATACTGCTGGCATCAAATTTAGAGCCATCTTTGACAGTTTTGGCGCGGAATACTGGAATTAACTCATCAAAAGGAACAGTGACAGTAATCCAGATATTGTAAACAGTATCAAACGAATAGCAATAGCCAATTCCATCCCATTTAGCTTCGCTGCGAACAATCAATTTGTAGCGCTTGCCGTCCCCTTTGACACGTAGTTGGATGCCGCTAAATCCTGTGAGATTAAGCGGAGGATCAAAGTTGCGGGTACGCACCGAAGCAAAGCCGCCCGAGTTGGCAGTAGAAACATTGCCTGTGAATATAGCTGTATTGTCTGTCAGCCGAATCGAACTTTCGCTGGTGCCACCCATCACGATATCGTCTAGCGCACCCCAAGTTTCTTTTAAATCTTGGCTGGGTTTTGTGAAGTCGAAAATTATTTTTTCGCCTGCTTGAATTAGCTGGCGGCGAACAGCTTGCACTAAATTATTGAGGCCTTTGTATTCGACTATTTCGGGAACATCCACAACTTCCGGCATATAAAATTTGATGCCTTGATAGTATTTTTCCCTGGTTGGGGTGTCTCCTTCTACTGGTTGAACTTTAGTGCCGGTACAGCAGATAACTGCTTCCACGCCCTCGGTTACTAGCGGTGTTAGGGTTTCTGGGAGAGTGATATCTCCTTCGACTAACTCGACATTTTTGCCGAGAATTTCTGTTGCTCTTTTGGTATCTCTGACGAGGGCTCGCACTCTATATCCCCGCTGTTGCAGCCGCTTGACAACTCGCTTTCCGACGCCGCCGGTAGCACCGGCTACCAGTATCAGTTTAGGTTGGTCTTTTTTAGTTTTGCTGCTGCTTCCAAAGAGTTGTTGCAGCCAGCTAATGCTGCCAATGAAGGGAATGACGCCGAAATAAGCCAAGGTTTTGAGAAACCGGCCGGCATCCCATTGGGCGGTTTTTTTTTCAGTCATACTAGCTTCCTCTGAATTGGCTCAAATCTACTTAGCTGCTTTTGTATTTTAATCGAATTTTCGATTTTTGAATTGGGGCGATTTCCTAGCCTTGGGGATAGCTTCGCTAGCGCGGACTTTTTTTCACTTGACAATGGGTGTGGGATGAGTTTGGCTCAAGGGAATCTCAATAATCAACTCGGTTCCCTCTCGGGGGGCTGAAATGCAAGTCAATTTGCCACCGTGTTGTTCTACCGCAATTTCGTGGCTAATGGTCAAACCTATCCCCGCACCTTTGCCCACCTGTTTTGTGGTAAAAAATGGCTCAAAAATTTTCTGGCGAACTTTTTCTTCCATGCCCCAACCGTTGTCCTTGATCCGAACTGCTACGGCTTTTTCTTCGGGACAAAGTTCAGTCACAATCCGAATTTGTCCGTACTTAACTGGCTCTTCTTTGTCCCCGCCGTGCCACGATAAATTATTGTTGACAAAGGCATCTTCGAGAGCATCAATTGCATTTGTCAGTACATTCATAAATACTTGGTTTATTTGAACTGCGTAACACTCAACCAAAGGCAGAGAGCCATATTCTTTGATGAGATGAATTGCAGGGCGATCGGGCTTCGGTTTGAGTCGGTTGCTCAAAATCAATAAAGCGCTGTCCAATCCGTCGTGAATGTCAACTGGTTTAATCTCTGCTTCGTCAATTCTAGAGAAGTTTCGCAGCGACTGAACTATCTCGCGGATGCGGTTAGCTCCTACTTTCATTGAGCCCAGCAACTTGGGTAAGTCTTCAACTATGAACTCTAATTCTACTGCTTCTATTTGTGCTTGAACTTCTGGCGAAGGCGACGGATAGTGCTGCTCGTAAAGCTGCAATAAATTGATCATTTTTTGACTATATTCATTAGCATAGCTAAGATTGCCGTAGATGAAGTTAATCGGGTTAGTGACTTCATAAGCTACCGCCGCCACCAACTGTCCCAAACTTGACATTCTTTCACTTTGCACCAATTGAGTTTGCGCCCGCTTAAGCTCGGACATCGCTGTTTTTAAATTAGCAGTTTTTTCGCGTTCTCTGGCGACTGATGCTTCTAGTGCTGTATTTAATTTTTCGAGTTTATCGACTTGACACAGCACTATATTAATCATTGCTTTTTTCAATTCCAATGCAGCGTCTATTTCGCATTGTTTCCAAGGCAACGATTTGTACCTCACATTTTCTTTCCACAGCTCGAAGGATTTCCGAGGAGACAGTTGAGGGTTGCCATCTTCATCGGTTTCAACTGGTTTGTTGGGGTTGCCCGCCCAATTTACGGTCTTAATTACTTCCGGGCGAAACCACAAAACGTATATTTTCTGAGTTGGCGATATTGCTATCGCCAAACACCCGCTGGCCGTGTCTTTAAATTCCTCAGCTTCTGGATAGCATTTGGTGAGCGAGTCTGTATAAAAAATTTCTTTATTTAAATGCTCTTGCACCCAATTAGTTAAGTATTTGAGCGCTTCTCCTTGAGGTGTTTGCCCTACTTGATAGCAATTGTCTCCAAATACTATTGCGGCTCCCTGGGCGTTGACTGCTTCTAGTAAATTATGCTGACATTTAACTAACACTTCTGACAAGTTTTCGGACGTGGATATGTCTTCAAAAATCTTGGTTTGAATGGATTTTAAGTGTAGTTTGTAGTCGTAGTCTTCGTTTCCTTCTTTTGATTGCAGTTCTAAGGACATTACTTGCCCGATAAATTCGCAGGCTGCGCGCAATTCATAGTTGAGGTGTTTTGGTGTATAGTTGTGGCAAGCAATCAATCCCCACAGTTTTTTGTCTTTGATTAATGAGATTGACATCGAAGCTGCAACGCCCATATTTTGCAAGTATTCTATGTGGATGGGAGAAACGCTTCTCAATACGCTGAAACTAAGGTTGAGGGGCTGGGTCGTGACAGCATTATTTCCTGAAACAAGGGGGACTGGTTGATAATTGATATCTGGAATTAACCTCAGCCAATTTAACGCATACAGTTGTCTGGCTTGTTTGGGAATATCTGAACTTGGGTAGTTTAATCCTAAGAAAGGACTCAGGATTTCTGCTTTGTCTTCAGCGATTACAGCGCCGTTGCCTTCGTGGTCAAATTGATAGACCATGACTCTATCAAAACCAGATATTTTTCTGACTTCTTCTACAGTTATTTGAGATAATTCCTTGAGATTTTGGGCGCTTTGAATTTTGCTGATAGTGGCTCTCACTGAATGATAAAAACTAAAAACAGAAAGATTTTCTGGGCTGGTGGCTAATTCCAACTCGACCATCAATACTTCTTCTACTCGGTGGAGGATGCAGTCAAATTCTAAATATTTACCTTTGTTTATGACAGAGAGCTTGATGGGATTAACGGTTTTTAAGTTTTCATTACACAAACAAAGCTTGAGTTTTTTTAGTTGAACTCGATTGAAGAATAAGCTCAAATTTCGACCGATCGCACTTTCCGGCTCTACTCCTAACAAATCTTGCGTATTTTCGCTGACTTGCAGTATTTCTAGTTCAGGTTCTCGTACAACAAGTAGAACCCCGTGTGGCTGAATGTGCCCCGATATGTGAATGGGTTCTCTGTCGCAGTTTGTCAAGTCCACTTCTTCGAGTGCGGGAATTGTGATTTGTAGATCCATTTTCTTTGTCTTCCGCTGTAAAATTTCGAGAGGTTCTATTGATTTGAGATTTGAGAGCAAATTGGCTTTTCCATAAAAATCTCATATTGTTCGATCGCATAATGGCTCGATCCCTTGACGGACACGGAGAATCAATCACCCGATACTCAGCGAATCAAAAATGATTTAGTCGAAAACCAGCCTGCAGTATGTGTTGATGTTTAAGCCGCCTCAGCGTTCTAGAATTTTTACCGACTTGGCTCTTCTATACTATCGCTTCCCGATGTTAATTATCATAGCAATTGTTGCCATTCTTCTAGTATGTTTAATAATTTCCCAAAACTTTAATATTTGTGGTAAAATTTTGCCTGCTGGAAAAGGGGGAGAGAAATGCGTCTCCAGAGCGGCCTACTTACTGAAATATTAAGTTAAGGTAAGGGTGACAAGATCTGAAAGTCAAGTCACGCTAAGCTCTTTAAGTATACCCAACAGGCCCGACAATTAGACTGATGATCGACTTCAATACAGTTACTGAATTTTCTCATACCTACTGCATAGCTATCTGTGCCTTTTTAGTTCCGGCAAACTTGCTGACTACTTTGCATACAGCGATTTTGATAGGACTAAACCGACCTCGAATGCAAATTTGGGCGTCTGTCGCTGTGGCCAGCCTTTGGGCTACAGCAATGATATTTCACGTTTTTACCTGGTTCGCGATCGGGGTAGTAATGCCTCCGACATACATCTTGCTAGTTATGGCAATTACTTGTCTGACAATCAATGTCTGGGCGATCGCTCATCCTGCAAGCATGATGCAATTAATTCGAGTTGCGGTATCAGTTGTTAGGGGATATTTCAGAAGGAAGAAGGATGTAGTTGTCTAAGAGAGACAGATATAGCTATCTAGCAACTCAACAAAAAATGGCAGGGGGTAATGTGAAAAAAATCAGGGAAAATATGGGTTTCAGAATAGTTTGTCGGAAAACAAATCGTGCTTCTGAGGGCTGAGTTTTCAGCGCTTATTCCGGTTCGCGATCGCGACAATCTTCTGCTTCCGGGCCGCGGGGATGGATCGTGCAGTTGAGCAGGTAGCCGCCATCGCTTCTGCCGTAATAGTAGCGGCATCCGATGCAAATTGCGGGAGGTTCGATCGTACTTTGGTAAACCGGATAATCCGCAGTCGCCAGCAGCGAAAAGTCGCGCTGCGTCTGAACATTCCCGATAATAGCGCCGGAGAATTCGACAGCTTGGCGGATGTTTTCGATCCTAGTGTAAGGCGGCAGGTAAATGTCAATACAAAGGCGTAGGCCCTGGCTATCCTGATCGTGGCGGGTAATAGTGCCTCCCAGCAAACCGACGCCCGAAGCAATAGCCGAGGAAAATTCGCTCAGGGAGGTGCAGTAACCGGAGAAAACGTGAATATGTTCGTCCGTAGTAGCTCTCACCGTCAGGCGAGTGGGAATTCGCAATCTCAGGTAAGCGTCGAGTTCGTCAAAAACCGGTTCGACGAGGGAGAGCATTTGGTTTGCGTCTTCGTGCTTGAGCCCAAAACCCTTAGAAACCTTGGACACAAGGGCTACTAAAATATCAAAAACTTCGCTTAAAAGCGATTTTAGCCTGCTATCAATGGCGATCGGACATTCTCTGAGCAGCTTTAAATAATCCTCCAAGCGATGAGCAATGCGCTGAATGCTGCTAAATCCGAGCATAGCTGCTCCCCCTTTAATCGAGTGCGAGGCTCGGATGAGCTGGTGTATTCTTTGGGGAGCTGGCACGGTATTTTGCAGATCTTGCAAGCCTTGTTCGATAATTTGGATCTGTTCTGTGGCTTCTTCGATAAAGTAGCCGATGATCCGCTGTAGTTGTTCTGGCAGCATAATTTTATTCTCCTAAAGGCAACCGAGTATTATTAGTCATTAGTCATTAGTCATTAGTCATTAGTCATTAGTCAGACATTTGAGAGTTTGGAACCAATATTTAAGCGACGAGTTATTTTTGTTTTTAAGCCCTAATTTGTTTTATTCTGACTCACGGCAAGTGTAGTGGCAATGTCGAAAACAGTTAACTCTTAACTGTTGACAGTAATTTTTTTTGCTCCGACGGTAGCGGTTGCTACCCCCAACAGCAGCACCCCAGCACCTGCGAGTACCGCCGGCGCGGGCACTTCCCCAAACAGCAAATAACCCAACCAACTCGCCCCAACCGGTTCAAACAAGATGGCAAGAGTTACCAGAGTTGGGGAAATCTGCATTACGGCCCAGTTCAAAATGGTGTGGCCGACTAACTGAGGCAAAGCGGCCGTTAACAAAATATAAAAATATACAATGTCGGGGTAATTAGTATAAGTAGTGCCGAAGGCGAAGGGGAGAGGCAGCAGTACGAGCGCAGCAATAGTATAGGCGATCGCGATATAGCCACCAATTCCCAGTCCCCGCCGCTGAGCTTCCCGCCCCAGCAGCAAATACAAGCTGACAGCCCAGGAACCAGCCAGAGCAAGGAAATCGCCAAGCAGTTGGCTGCTGCCAGCATCGGCTGCACTCGCACTTCCCAGAGCGATCGCCATTCCCCCAGTCAGGGCTATAGTAATGCCCGTGATCGACAGTTTGCTAAGTTTTTCACCGAACCAGAAGCGCGACAACAGCGCTACCCAGACAGGATTAGTGGTGACGAGGGCAGTCGAGGCGGCGATCGAAGTATAAGAAAGTGAGGTTATCCAGAGGGCAAAATGCAGGGCCAGACACAAACCCGCAGCAGCAGCATAGCGCCTAGCCCCCGGTTGCAGGGCGTTCCACTGAATTTTTCGCCAAGCCGGAAGCAGAATTAAAGCAGATAAAGTCAGACGAGAGGCCGCGAGCACCAGACTGAAACCCAAACCGCCCGCCCCCGCTGAAAAGTTAGCCAGCCGAATTAAGATTGAGGAAGTTGAGACGGCTAAAACCCCGATAATTAACACTAGGGCGATCGACCAATTAGGTGCTTGTTTCGGAAGATTCATTTTTTAGGTATTGGGCATTGTGCATTGGGCATTGGGCATTGGGAAAATTTATATAGCAATTTTCACATAATGCTGAACACTTTCTGAAGACTTTCTCTTCCCTTCTCTTCTCCTCTCTTCCTTCGTGTCCTTCGCGTCTTCGTGGTTCGTTTAAAAAAAAACCGATCGCCATTCTTAAAAAATTCCCATATCCAAGAAATATTAATGTATAGTAGGGGCAGGGCGGGTTGATAAAATTGTATATTACGGGCAATTATTGTTTGCGAACCCGCCTACAAAATTCAACATCAAACAAGTCCGAATCATCTCGTTTCCGGTTGCATCGGTATTATTCAAACAGTCAACAGTCAACAGTCAACAGTCAACAGTCAACACTCATTCCGGTTCAGCCGGAATTGATATTACAATTTATAACTATCTATGGCTCCTACAGTTTTGATTACAGGCGCTTCTCAAGGAAGCGGCAAAGCAACAGCAATTTTATTTGCAAGCAAAGGTTACGATGTAGTGATGGTGGCTCGCCAGCCAGAGAGATTGGCAGCAGCAGCGGCTCAAGTCCAGCGAGAAGGCACTTCCGCTGTAGCTATTCCGGGGGATGTCGGCGACATTCAACAAGTGCGCGCGATCGTCCAAAAAGCCCTAGATGCCTGCGGCAACATCGATGTTTTAGTTAACAATGCTGGCATTTGTCTCACGGGGGCGATCGAGCACACTACCTCTGAAGACTGGCAGCAATTAATGAATACCAATTTTTGGGGCTGCGTTAACACAATTCAAGAAATATTGCCACATTTTTTGGAACGAAAAACTGGGACAATAGTCAATGTTGGTTCCATTGGTGGCAAAATGCCTTTGCCTCAAATGACTGCTTATTGCGCCAGCAAATATGCAGTAACCGGTTTAACAGAAACTTTGCGATTGGAATTAGCGCCTCAAGGTATTCACGTTTGCGCCGTGCATCCGGGCCTGATTAACAGCGATTTTTTAGAAAGAGCTCAATTTCGCGATCGAGACGAACCCGCAGTCGAATTGCGCCGCCAGCAAATGAGCAAAATGCTGAAATCTGAGTGGGCAACTCAGCCAGAAGATATTGCTAAAGCTATCTGGGATGCTGTGAAGAATCAGCGTGCAGAAGTTACCGTCGGCCCTGCTTTTTTGGCATCGGAAGCTTATCGGTTGTTCCCCGGTTTGATGCAGTGGGCAATGGAAAAAGGCAAGTTGTGAGACTAATTAGTAATGGATAATTGGTAATTAGTAAAGTACCCAGGGCGCACCGGACAAATTATTAGTAACGCGCCTGATTCCTAGTTGAAGCTTCCCTTGAATATATACAACTAAAGAAAGAGACTGGGAAAGCGGCCCGAACACTATAATGGCAAACAAACCAGGAAATACACAATGCAAATCAAAGCACTAGCAGTTAAAAAAACAGGCGGATTGCTTGAAGAATACAAATTCGATGTCGAACCTCCAAAAGTACATGAATGCCTTATAAAAGTGTTAAGCTGCGGCATTTGTCACTCTGACTTGCACATGATTGACAACGATTGGGGTCAAGCCAAATATCCCCTCGTTCCCGGCCACGAAGTTATCGGAGAAGTGGCAGAAATAGGGCCGCAAGTGACTCATTTAAAAGTGGGCGATCGCGTTGGTGTCGGTTGGCAAAGGTCGTCTTGTTTGCAGTGCTGCGACTGCTTGCGGGGTAACGAAAATCTCTGCGATGAAAACCAGGGATTAATTGTTACAGGCCCGGGCGGTTTTGCCGATTATTTGATGGTAGATTCCCGCTTTGCTTTTCCTATTCCCAAAGGCATCGATTCCAACGTAGCGGGGCCGCTGTTGTGCGGCGGAATTACGGTGTACGCCGGTTTGCGAAATGCGGGGATGAGTTCCGGGCAAGAAATTGGCATTCTCGGCATCGGTGGTTTGGGACACATGGCGGTACAATTTGCGAAAAAATTAGGCAACCGCGTTACAGTTTTTACTACTTCCCAAGATAAGGCAGAATTTGCACATAAAATGGGGGCGGACGAAGCTATTGTAGTAGGAAAAGGCGAAATTCCTCAAGCCCCCAGCAGCAAATTAGATATTTTGTTGAGCACTGTTCCTGCTGCTTTAGATTGGGTTCCGTACATTGATTTTCTCGATTCTAACGGTGCGCTTGCTTTTGTGGGAGTTCCCGACGAACCTTTGAGCATTCCGTTATTTTCGCTGCTGGTAAAGCAACGCCGAATTGTGAGTTCTCTCATCGGCGGTCGCGCTATGATTAATGAAATGCTGGCAATTGCAGAGAAGTTTGAGATTGAGCCGATTGTCGAAGTTTTTGCGATCGCACAAGCGAATGAAGCCATTCAGAAAGTCCGCGACAATCAAGTACGCTATCGCGCAGTTTTGACAGTGAGTTAGATAATGGTTAATGGGTAAGGTGCGCCTAGCGCACCCTACTAAAGATATATAAGCAACGAATTAAAGCAAAGAATTAGCATTAATAAAACGACCATTTAAATCGGCTGGGGTCACGTTCAACATAGTACCCAACAAAGCATTAGTAAAACCAAATCTAATATTAGTAGCTTCCACACGACCGTTGCCATCGGGATCGAGACTTCGCTGGGAGATGCCGCCCTTAGCTAATAAGCTAGTTCCACCGGCTATACTTGCAGGATCGATCAGCAATAATCTCGGATCGTTCAAGCTATAGCTTACCTCTTCCAATGAGATATTGCTGCTGGTAAATTCCACACTAATGCCAATCGAATCGCTAGACTTATCAAAATCCACAATTACCGCGTCAGGAACTTCAATTCCAACTACTCGGATTCCCGCTTGATCGACTCTCAAAACAAATACATCGCTACCTGCACCACCTTGGTAAATATCGATATCTCTGTCGCCAATTAAAGTATCATTACCGTCACCGCCCAGTAACAAATCAACACCTTGTCCTCCGCGCAGCAAATCATTTCCCGCACCCCCATCAAGGAAATCGCTATTTCTATCTCCTGTCAAGAAATCGTCGCCAGTTTCTCCCAAAACATCGTCATCATCTTTGCCGGCGTAAATAGAATCATTGCCGACACCGCCTAGCAGACTGTCTTTACCATCGTTGCCGAAAATCCGTTCTGCATCTGACGATCCCCTGACAGTATCATTGCCACCCACCATCCAAAGTCCCCCAGGAAAACTAGCAAGTTGTCCTGGTGCAAGTGTAATATTTTCAGGAGAATTGTCTCCTACCAAACGAGAGATGCCTGAATTATCTGGGGTGAGTACCATAGTTGTAAACTTTGTGCGATGTGAGCATGGATATTGTGCAATATTCTACAGTTTAGTAGGGTGCGCCAGAACACAGTTACTTCCTGACTCGCGATCGAGCAATCGTTGGCGCACCCTACTAGACAGCTCGATCGCTCCATCTTGGCACAAGCCTGATGGAAATACCCTAGATTAAAATAAAAGTTAAAATTTGAGCCGATGCCAATTATCTTAGTTGAAGACTTGAGCAAAGTTTATCCGGTAGCGATTAAAGAACCGGGACTTAAAGGAACAGTGCGACACTTTTTTAGTCGCACTTACCGCAATATCAAAGCAGTTGAGGGCGTTTCTTTTAGTATTGAACCGGGGGAAGTCGTGGGGTTTCTCGGTGCTAACGGTGCGGGCAAAACTACTACGCTGAAAATGCTGACTGGTTTGATTTATCCGTCTGCGGGTACGGTGAGTGTGTGCGATCGTACTCCTTTCCGTCGGGAAGCAGATTTTCTGCAAAAAATCACTTTAGTGATGGGGCAGAAACAGCAGTTAATTTGGGATTTACCCGTGCTTGACTCTCTGCGAATCAATGCCGCTGTCTACGGCATTCCCGATACAGATTATCGACGGCGAGTCGGAGAATTAACAGAGATGCTGTCACTAGAAGGCAAGTTGAATCAGCCGGTACGAAAGCTTTCTTTAGGCGAACGCATGAAAGCTGAATTGATGGCGGCGCTGCTGCACCAGCCGGAGGTATTATTTTTAGATGAACCGACTTTAGGTTTGGATATAAACGCACAGTTTAGCGTCAGGCAATTTCTGCGAGAATATAACGAGCGCTATCAAGCAACGGTGTTGTTGACGAGCCATTACATGGCTGACATTACTGCTTTGTGCAAGCGCGTTTTGTTAATCCATGAAGGGCAATTAGTTTATGATGGCAGTTTGGACGGATTGCTCGACAGGTTTGCACCTTATCGGGAAGTTCAGGTAAAATTAGCTAAGCCGCTGGAAAAAGATAGTGCTTTTACTTACGGAGAGGTAGAATCTATTGAGGGACAATCGGTGCGGTTTTTAGTCAAAAGGGAGGAGCTGACGGTGAGTGTGGCGAAGATTTTGGCGGAGTTGGAAGTGATAGATTTGACTGTTACCGATCCGCCAATTGAAGAGGTAATTGGTAGAGTTTTTCGCACGGGAAAAGTGTAATGTTTTTGGCTGGGTTCATTCTCCATAACAGGCAAGATATCTGTTTCACTAAAGTTTTAATGTTCTGTGGAACGGGCATCTTGCCCGTTGCTAACACCGAAAAATGGAACAGGCAAGATGCCTGTTCCACTAAATTTTCAATGTTTTGTGGAACGGGCATCTTACCTGTTGCTAACACCGAAAAATTAAATCTACAATTGATATGACAAAATCCCTCAAAATTGCTAAAACTTTGCTAGTTACCTACTACGCTTATATGCTCGAATACCGGGCGGAATTGTTTTTGTGGGCGCTGTCGGGAGCTTTGCCGTTTATCTTGATGGGTGTCTGGATGCAGGCGGCAGAAACGGGTCAATTTGGGCTGAATGCGATCGACTTTGCCCGTTATTTTTTAGCGGCTTTCATTGTCAGGCAAACAAATGTAGTTTGGGTGATTTGGGAGTTTGAAAAGGAAGTAGTGCAAGGCAGGCTATCTAATAGATTGTTGCAGCCTCTCGATCCCGTATGGCACCACTTCGCATCTCACGTTTCCGAAAGGTTTGCGAGGCTGCCCTTTGTATGCGGATTAGTGCTGCTGTTTTTTGCACTTTACCCGCAGGCTTTTTGGCTGCCGAGTTTGGGCAGGTTTTTGCTGTTTTTGTTGGTTATCCTCTTGGCTTTTTGCTTGCGGTTCTTGATACAGTATACCTTTGCGCTGTTTGCTTTTTGGCTGGAGAGGGCAAGTGCGATCGAACAATTCTGGTTTTTAATTTACCTGTTTTTATCGGGACTTATCGCGCCGCTGGAAGTTTTCCCCGCACCCGTGCGCGAAGTAGTTTTGTGGACGCCTTTTCCTTATTTGATTCATTTTCCCGCTTCAATCTTGATAGGATTGCCCGTAGATTTAGGCCGCGGTTTGTTGGTAATGTTGGGTTGGAGTGCGGTGTTTTTTGTGTGGAATCGCTGGCTTTGGCGACAGGGCTTGAAGCAGTATTCGGGTATGGGAGCTTAAATAATAATTAAAAATTATAAAACAGTAAGCTGCGTCACAGTAAAATGTTAATCCTTTTGTCAAAAAGACTTACTTGACGCATCCTACTTAACTGTGGAGTAAATCTAAAATTTAAAATCTAAAATCGACTGACCCACCCGAATTAACTGTAGAGTAAATCTAAAATCTAAAATCTAAAATCTAAAATCGCACACATCATGCAAAAATGCAATCGCGAGTATTCGACAATTGCATAAACATCCATTTTTTGTATATATAAGTACAAAAGTTTACAATAAATTCTTATATTAATAAATCCAACGACTGATAAACGGGATAAAAGAGATTCTAATGACAGCCAAAAAAAACCTCATTGTAATCGGCAATGGCATGGTAGGTCACAAGTTCCTGGAGTTAATGGTGAGTTCGGATGCTGCCAAACACTGGAATTTAATTACTTTTTGTGAAGAACCGCGCGTTGCTTACGATCGCGTAAACCTCAGCGGATTTTTCTCTGGCAAAACAGCGGGAGATTTATCTTTAGTTGCACCGGGATTTTATCAAGAAAACGGCATCCAAATTTATATCGGCGACAAAGCAGTCGCCATTAACCGGGAACACAAAATAGTCTCTTCAGCCAACGGTTTAGAAGTTCCCTACGACAAAATTGTTCTCGCGACCGGTTCCTATCCATTTGTGCCATCAATTAAAGGCAAAGACGCTACAGGGACTTTTGTTTACCGGACAATTGACGACCTGGAAGCGATGTCCGATTACGCTAAAAATTGCAAGACAGGCGTAGTAATTGGCGGCGGTTTGTTAGGTCTAGAATGTGCTAACGCCCTGCAAAATATGGGCTTGAAAACTCACGTTGTTGAGTTTGCCTCGCGGCTGATGCCAGTGCAAGTTGACGAGATGGGCGGGGCAATTCTCCGCAGCAAAATAGAAGAGTTGGGAGTTTCGGTTCATACCTGCAAATCTACCACAGAAATTGTCAGCGAAGATGGCAAAGTTACTAAAATGTTGTTTGCTGACGGTTCGGAATTAGCAACAGATATGATAGTGTTTTCTGCTGGCATTCGCCCCCGCGACGAAATTGCCAGAAGTTGCGGTATAGAAGTAGGAGAACGCGGTGGCATTTTGATTAATGATAGCTGCCAAACCTCCGATCCTGATATTTATGCGATCGGAGAATGCGCGCTGTATCAAAATCGCATCTACGGCTTAGTTGCGCCTGGGTATACAATGGCAAGCGTAGCTGCAGATATTTTGAGCCGTGTAGCAGATGACGGACAAGATGCCAGTCCCACAAGCACTTTTACAGGTGCGGATATGTCCACTAAACTCAAATTATTGGGGGTGGATGTCGCTAGTTTTGGAGATCCTTTTCCCAAGTCGGGGGATGCTAAAGAAATTGTTGTCACTGACACCTTCCAAGGCATTTACAAAAAATTAGTTTTAAATCAAGACGGCAGCCGGATTTTAGGCGGAATTCTCGTGGGAGATGCTTCGGCTTACGGCACTTTGCTGCAATTCATGCAAAATGAAATTGCTCTGCCGCCGCATCCCGAAGATTTGTTAATGCCACCGCGAGAAGGGGGAGTATCGGCGGGTTTTGGAGTTGACAGTTTGCCGGATTCGGCTCAAATTTGTTCTTGCAATAATGTTACCAAAGGGCAGATTTGTGCAGCGATTCGCGAGCATAATTTAACCGATGTTGCCAGCGTCAAGAAATGCACTCAAGCTGGGACGGGCTGCGGCGGTTGCGTGCCTTTAGTGACGGATATCTTCAAGTCGGAGATGAAGAAAGCTGGGTTTGCAGTCAAAAATAATCTCTGCGAACATTTTGAATATTCTCGTCAAGAATTGTACCATTTAGTGCGTTCTCAAGAGATTAAAACCTTTGAGGAGTTGATTGAAAGACACGGCAAAGGTAAGGGCTGCGAAATTTGCAAGCCTGCTGTTGGTTCGATGCTGGCTTCTACTTGGAATGACCATATTTTAGAGAAGTCTCACGTCGGTTTGCAAGATACGAACGATTACTTTTTGGCCAACATTCAGCGCGACGGTACTTATTCGGTGGTGCCCCGCATACCGGGGGGAGAAATTACGCCGGATAAGTTGATTGTTTTGGGTGAAGTTGCCAGGGATTTTGGGCTTTATACTAAGATTACTGGCGGGCAACGGATTGATTTGTTTGGAGCTCGCGTGGATCAATTGCCGCATATTTGGCGTCGGTTGATTGATGCGGGATTTGAGTCGGGACACGCTTACGGTAAGGCTCTGCGTACTGTAAAATCTTGTGTTGGTAGCACTTGGTGCCGCTTTGGGGTGCAGGATTCTACGAGTTTGGCGATCGAAGTTGAATTGCGGTATCGTGGTTTGCGATCGCCCCACAAGCTCAAATCTGCTGTCTCTGGCTGCACTCGCGAATGCGCGGAAGCTCAAAGCAAGGATTTTGGGATAATTGCGACAGAGAATGGTTGGAATTTGTACGTGTGCGGCAACGGCGGTATTAAGCCACAGCACGCGGTTTTGCTGGCTACGGATATCGATAAGGAAACTTTGATTAAGTATATCGATCGATTCTTGGTTTTCTACATCCGCACGGCCGACAGATTGGAACGCACTGCTACTTGGTTGAACAAACTTGAGGGCGGGATTGAATACTTGAAACAAGTGATAATTGAGGACTCTCTGGGCATTTGTGCTGAATTGGAAGCGCAAATGGAACATTTAGTGAATACTTATCAATGTGAGTGGAAAACGACGATTGAAGACCCACAAAAGGTGCAGCGGTTCCAGCATTTTGTGAATTCCGATTTGCCCGATCCGAGTATTGTTCGTGTTGCGGAACGGGGACAAACGCGGCCGGCTAACGAACATGAAAAGGCTCTGGCTGGAGTTTCGGAATAACCCATCCTCAGCCCTCCCCTTGAATCAGGGGAGGGAGCAAGAATCTCGTTCCCCGGCTCTGCCTGGGAATGAAGTCCGGGAGGCTCTGCCTCCTTCGGCGAGGCGAGGCAGAGCCTCGAAACCTACGTTCCCAGCCGGAGACGGGGAACGAGATTGAAGTAAAATAACAGGAAAAGAAGATGGTTCAATCATTACAAGTTTCGGATACTGTGACTACTTGGGTAGATGTGTGTTCTCTGGATGCGATCGCCGCTTATACTGGAGTTTGCGCTTTAGTTAAAAGCGAACAAGTGGCGATTTTCCGAGTGGGAAACGGAGATGAAGTTTATGCGCTCAGCAATTACGACCCGTTTAGCAAAGCTTTTGTTTTGTCGCGGGGAATTGTGGGCGATCGCAACGGGACTCTCAAAGTTGCTTCTCCCATTTACAAACAAAACTTTAGTCTCACTACCGGGCAATGTCTGGATGATGAAACGGTAAAGATTCCTACTTTTGCGGTTCGGGTTGTAGCCGATCGCGTCCAAGTAGCTGTTAGTTAAATTCAGCGGCTTAATTGTTCGATCGCCATCCGCCACCACCTAACATTCCTGTGGGTGCTGGCGGATTTTACATTGGGGCCCTGCCGACTCAGTATTTTTCGTCTAAAATAGAGTCGATTGGCTCCATACTCCAGGCTCGCTCAAAAAAATCTCAACTAATATCCGAGCTGATGGGAGGATTGTCAATGCAAACAAACTTCAGCGAGCAGGGTATCGGTATGTTGTTAAAAAAACTTGTTTCCGAAAATAATCCCCAGACGGTAGCAGAGTTAATCCATGCCCAACTCAAAATCGGTCAACTGACTTGGGGCGAACTCAACATACAAGTTTTCGGCCAGCACTGGCGGGACGAATCTTTGCACGAAGTCCTCAGAGAAATTGCAGCTAAGCTCGACAAAGAAACAGCGAGCCAAATTATAGAATATCTCACGGATCAAAACGGTCAACAAGCAAAATTTATTAATTTGTTTTTAGCAGCGCAATGCCTGTTAAAAGTTAAAAATGATGTTAATAAAAAAACCGCCAAAAAACTGTTAAGCGCTTTAAAAAAGTTATCGCAATACGGTACGGGTTTCCTGATTCTTTATCAAAGCGCTCAAGAGTTGCAGGAAACTTATCAAATTCGCAATCGATCGATCGCGGCGATCGCCCAAACTTGGAAAAACGACCCGCAAACCCTGCCCTGGCTGAAAATACTCGCTCACTCCACAGACTGTGGCGAAGTCCGGGCCACAGCAGTCGAAGCAATAGCCCGTGGTTGGCCAGACCAGCCAGAAATTTACCTGATGCTCAAAAACCTCGCCAAATCCGATAGAAGCTGGGCAGTGCGATCGACCTGTGTGCGAGAAATGGCTTTTGGTTGGCCAGACACGAGCGATACCTTGCCACTGTTGACTGCCTTGGCTCAGTTTGATCAAAGTCCCGCAGTTCGCACCGCAGCACTCGAACAGTTGGCATTTAATTGGCCCGATCGCACAGATACCTTGCTGCTGCTGAGAACCGTCGCCGAATCCGACGAAAATTTGGGAGTACGAGTCTGTGCGTGGCAAGAAATAGCCAGAGGTTGGCACAGCCTTTTAGGCACCGCCTCCCTGCTAAAAAACCTTGCTCAGACAGGAAGTTCTATCCTGCGAACCGTAGCGGTGCGGGAGTTGGCAGCAGGCTGGCCCGCCGCAGCCGACGTTTACCTGCTGCTGAAAACCCTAGCCGAATCCGACAGCAGTAAAGAAGTGCGGACAGCAGCCTTAGAAGAATTGGCCTCGCACTGGCCCAATGAACCAGACATTTACCCACTGCTGAAGAATAAAGCCGAGTCCGACGCGAGTTCGAGCGTCCGGCGCTCAGCAGTGCAAGCAATTGCCTCTGGCTGGCCTGGGAACCCCCAAACTCTGACTTTTTTGAAAAATATAGCATTGGGCGATCGCGACGCCGACCTGCGCGAAATAGCCCTACAACAGATAGCCGCAGGTTGGCCCGACCACCCAGAAACCCTGCCCCTGCTGCAAAAAATAGCTGATTCCGAGGATTACTGGACTGTGCGGCAAGTAGTAGTGGAGGCTGTCGCCACACTGGCGTCAGAAAGTCTCGAAGTCTTTGGCTGGTTGCAAAATCTCGCCGGGTCAGACAGACACCTGAACGTCCGAGAAACTGCGGTGGAAGAAATCGCAAAACGCTGGTCTCACCGGGGCGAGACGCTGCCTTTCCTCAAAAGCCGGGTCGAGTTGGAGCATGATTCTCACCTGCTGAGCGTGCTGGTGCGATCGATCGTGCGGGGGTGGCCCGACGCCCCGGAAACCTTGTCTTGGCTGAAAATTCAGCTCGATTCTGGGGAAGCGCTAGTGAGGGAAGCGGCGGTGCTTGAACTCGCTTACAACTGGCCAGACAATCCTGAAACTTGGATGCTGCTAGAGGCTAAAGCAGAGGGCGATGAGAGTCCCGCTGTCAGGCAAATCGCTTTGCAAAACTTAGCGCGCGGGTGGACAAATCAGTCTCAAACTTTCGAGTGGCTCAAAAGTAGAGCTCAAAAAGATGAAGATTCGCAGGTGCGGGCGATCGCCCTGGTAGAGTTAATGCGGGGATGGAAAGACGAGCCGGGAATGTTTGAGTTTTTGCGCGATCGAACTTTGAGCGATCCTGAAAATCAAAACGGTTCTTTTCCTTACAATCCTAGATTTACAGCACTCGAAGCGATTATCGAACATTATCCCGAAAATCCGGGAGTTGTGCCTTTGTTGCGATCGCTTGCAGTTTCCGACGCAGAAGAGCAAGTGCGGGCCTTAGCGGGTCGCCGGCTACGCAGCCAAGACTGGTAAGTAGAAACAATCCTTTAGACACCTCGGAAAATTAATCATGCCTGCTCTTATTTCTGGAGTTTGAGGAAGCTCCAACTTTAGATGTTTAGGCATAACTTGTCTTCATTGCACTCTTAACATTCTTTCAGTATCTCATTCCGGCGCAGCCGGAAGTGATATTAACAGTTAACACTGGGACTAACTCAAACGAGTGACACTCAAATGAGTGACACTCGAAAAAGTTACTGTGCATCCACAAATTCCACCAGTTATACCTGAAATATCAAAGACCAAAACTTAAATGTTGAGAGGAACCACATTATGTACACCGAAGAAAGAAGCTTGAACAATGAAACTATGGCTCTCGTCGCCGAAACTACTTCTCAATCAACTCTGGCATTTGCTGAAACAACGGGAGTAAACAAACCCACTTTACAAAGGGGTTCAACAGGTCAAGCTGTCAAGGAACTACAACAGCTTCTATATCATTGGGGTTATTATTCCGGAGCGATTGACGGTATTTTCGGCATCCAAGTTCACAACGCCGTCAAAGGCTATCAACACCGCGTCTTTTTACAAGAAGATGGGATTGTCGGCCCTATCACTTGGCAAGCACTATACTCTGGTGCACCTGTGAATATGCCGGTAGTCATGAAGGGCAGTTCTGGTAATGCTGTTAAAATTGTTCAGAATGTCTTGAAAATCAATGGATACTATTTCGGTTCCATTGACGGATTCTTCGGCGCGATGACAGATGTAGCAGTGCGACAATTGCAACTCAGCAAGGCTTTACCGCAAGATGGAATTGTCGGCTACAAAACTTGGCACGCCCTCAGCAAGTTACGGCACTAATAACGGGTGGGATTCATATAAATTCCGGTTGCACGAGCGAAATAATTGTTGAGTGTTGACTGTTAACTCAGGGTCAAAAAACAGAATGGTTAACTGTTAACTGTTGACTCGATTTGATTATTCCGATGCAACCGGAAACCATATGATGAGCTTGGCTGTTGGTATTTTGATACTGTAGGAGTTTGTTTCATTTCTGTTGATAATTTAAGCAATATCTAAAGGAGTACGTGTGATGGGTACTAAATTCAAGAGAAGAATTCTCTCAATTGATGGTGGTGGTATTCGGGGTATTATTCCTGCGATCGTTCTCAACTACATTGAAGAGCGCACAGGAAAACGCATAGCAACAATGTTTGATTTTATTGCAGGCACTTCAACCGGAGGAATTTTAGCACTGGGTTTAACTAGAAAAAACTCAGATTCTAGCATCAATAGTGAGCCAGAGTATACCGCTGCCGAACTTGTAAATTTCTATCGCAAATATGGACAAAAGATTTTCAATGAGTATATTATAGGGGATATTGATGATTTGTTACAACCCAAGCACAACCCAAAAGGTAGGCAACAAGTTTTAAAGGATCTTTTAGGTGAAGCTAAGGTTGAAGAGGCATTACGAGAAATTTTCATCCCCAGCTATGATATCGAACTCAGAGCACCAATTTTTTTTACAAGCAATCGGGACGCAGAGGAAATCAAGAGTTTTGATAGCCGGAAAGTATGTACGGGATTCAAAATGTGGGAAGCAGCAATGGCAACTTCTGCTGCACCGACATTCTTTCCACCCTACCAACTCGAAACGGGACATCATACCGATGAAGGATATTACGCTTTGGTAGACGGCGGAATTTTTGCAAATAATCCTTCCTCACTTGCAATGATGGAGGCGATGATTTCTTACAAGAAAAAAACGGGTGAAGAACTACAACGTACTGAGACCCTTGTTGTTTCTTTGGGTACGGGTTCACTAACTAAGAAATATAAGTATAAAGAAGCCAAAAATTGGGGTCAAATAAAATGGGCTATTCCCTTACTTAACGTTGTTCTAGATGGTCAAAGTGAATCGGTTGCCTATGAACTTGCTCAGCTAATGGTGACTAAAAGAGATCAAGAAAATAACCGAAACTACTATCGTTTTCAACTTCAATTGAGTAGCGATAATGGTCACGATCAAATCGACAACGCAAGTCCCACTAATATTGAGTACCTAGAGAACAGAGGTGAAAAACTCATTGAACATAGTAAGAAAGATTTGGATGAGTTGTGTAAGCTTTTGAAGGAGGAAACTGAACTATATCCTAATTAACCGCACCGTTAAATCGAGATCCGGTTGGAGGATTTTTAATGGGGGTAAGATTTTGTGTGTATTCATTCCCACAACAGGGCATCCCAAACCGCACCGCTTCCCCCATTACCTAACACCGATCGCACTCCGAAGCCGTTTTCTCCCACCTGATCAAATCTTCCCGAAAATTCGGGTCTTGCTTGGCATACTGCACGAGGCTTGTAGTTTCCGACCCAGAAGAGCAAGTGCGGGCCTTAGCGCGCCGCCCGCTTCAAGTGTTAACAATTAACTGTTAATAATCGCTCAAAAGGCCGATCGCATACCGCACCGCTTCCCCCATCATCGAACCACGAACGCGATCGGACGCCGTTTTCTCCCACGTGAGCAACTGTTCCCGAAACACCGGGTCTTGCTTGGCCCGCTGCACGATCGCCTGACTGATGACTTTCTTTTGAATCTGCTCTGTCGGGATACCTTGCTGCTTCAAATAATCCAACAGCCGCTGCACGCTTTCGGAGAATTTATCCGGCGTCTGAGACATCAAAATAAACGAAATTTGACGCACCATTCGCTGGTAGATTTCCTGTCTTCTGAGCAATATTTCCTTGTGACTCGGTTCCACCGACTCCACACTGTTACTAGGAACCGCCAAGTCGAGCAAACCCAAAATTTCAGCGCCCTTGGCTAAAACCTTTTCCAACATATCTGGATAAAGCTCCAAAATGCGATCGCCCAAAATCTTGCCGTTCACCAAACGGTTCGCGCTCAGCCGCAGTAAATTTTGTTCTCCGGCAGACTCAAAAAATTGAACGTTGAATTTGAGTTCGTGGCTTTCCAACTCCACCCGACGCAGCGTAAAAACCAAAGCCTCCCAATTAGGAGATTCATCAAAACACACCTTGACAATAGAACTGTCCTCTTGATGCTGCCGCCCCAATTCCCCCGACTCAAAATCGCGATCGACCGGAAAGCGATTGGCCGCCACTTTGGCAGTATAATCAAACTGAGTAAAAACATAGCTGCATTCAACTCTCGACAGATCGACATCTTGAACTTGCCAATTTTGAATGCAGCAACCCGTAAGCTGCGCCCCCTCCAAATTCGTCCGAATCAAACGGCACTCAATCAAACAAGCTTCTCTTAAATCCGCCTCACTCAACATCGCATCCATCAAATAAGCGCCACTCAAATCAGCTTTCCGCAAATCAGCACTTCGCAAATTAGCTTCGCTCAAATCAGCTCGCAGTAAATACACTCCTTGCAGGTTAGCTCGCAGCAAAAGCGCCTTCTTAAAACTCGCTTTCAATAAATAAGAACCCGCCAGATTAGCTCGACTCAAATCAGCGTTATCCAGCACCGCCTCAGTCAAATCCGCCCCCGCCAGCACAGCTCGGTGCAAGTCAGCGCCCGTCAGATTTGCCGATCGCATTTGAGCGCCATTCAAGTCAGCTTCAATCAAATTTACACCGATTAAAATTGCCGATCGCAAATTCGCTTCCACCAAATGCGCTTCCCGCAAATTAGCACCCGTTAAATTAGCACCAACAAGACTGGCGCGGTTGAGATTCGCCTCCATCAATTCCGCCGCCATCAACTTCGCGCCGTCGAGTTTAGCCCCGGCAAAATTAATTTGGTCAGATTTAACTTTTTGAAGATTAGCACCCCCCAAATCCGCTTCCGGGAACGCAGCCCAATTGAGTTCTGCTGCTTCCAAACAAGCAAGGCGCAAATCCGCTTTAGCAAGATTTGCCCCGCTCAAATTTGCCCCGCTCAGATTCGCCCCAGCCAGCCCCGCACTGCGGAGATCCGCGCGGCGCAAACAAGCCCCTATCAACTTGGCATTGCTCAAAAAAGACCAGCTCAAATTAGCACCGGTCAAATTAGCACCAGTGAGGTCTATTTCTCGCAGGTTAACACCGCTTAAACTAGCGCCGCTGAGGTCAATGTGACCAAAGTTGCGCTCTCCCTGTTGATAGCGCTGTAAAAATTCTTGTGTTTGCATTCCGCTGGTTTGGGGGCTGGCAATTTAGCTGTTTGAGGACGTGCTGGTCAATAACTTTAACTGTAAGGTACGCACGGAACACGAGCGGGCTAGGCACGGGAACACTACTCCTACTACTTACTGCAATAACTCATGTCCTCCGGGTGATCCGTGGGTACTTTACCCCTATAGATGGCAGTTCAAAGGATTTGGTGCGTAAGTTCTATTTCTACTACCAGTTTTACAGACTTTTGTAATTTCAAGTAGCCGAGTTCATATCTGATACGCTGCCCCGCCGGAGACTGCTTTTACCTAAAGCGCTGCAATTCTTGCTGTAAGTGTTTTCCCCATTTAGTCGCTAGAGGAATTTCTGTAAAAGGAACCTGCACCGCAGCAGCATCTTTCAACAAAAATTCGAGGGCGATTGGACTTCCAGAATTCGGCGGCGACTCTAAATCAACGGCCTGAGAGTTGACTAACAACCGCAGCGACTGCACGTCTTTTAAAGAAAAAGTTTGCAAATTCACAGGCCCGCTGCGAGTAGGTTTTCCCCAAGTTAAACTGTCTTCTTGCTGACCGAGTACAGCATAAATATCGTACTTGGCTTTAGCGAATTGTTCTGCCCAGACGCGATACGCTTCCAGCTTTTGATACTCGTTCCATCCAGCCCAAGCTAGAGAAATAAAAATTGCTAGCAGCGGCAGCCACATTAAACCTCTTTCCATGCAATACCCTTGTTGAAAATAGTCCAGGTTTTGTTTGTCATCTTCTCTAATGATACAATTAATTGAACTCCTAAAACTTGGTCTGCAATTTCAACTAGAAATTAGAGCCATTTTTGAGCGAGCAACAGCCACCGCCGAAAACTACCAAACGCCCCCGTGCGAGATATCCACAAGCCGCAGCAAGGAAAACTGGCGCTGGCGGTGAAAATTGGGTTATTGTGGTGAACACGCCTTCCCTAAACGGACGATCGGCAATGAAAAAGTTTTTCCTTCTGTGCTTATTTTTAATCGGGCTCGGCTGGGCGATTTCTAATTTCCCAGGACTTGCTACTCAAGGCACTTACGACTCGATTGTGCTTGATTTCCGCGAAGATTTGGGTGCTGCTGAGATTGCGAAAGAAGTAAATGCGATCGCCCAACAGTACCAAGTTGCACCGCAACTCAACAGCGAATTCTCAGCGGCCGACAATGTATATGTAGTTAAGGGCGATCGCACTTTGCTAAACGCCCTGAGAAAATCAAATTTGGCTAAAGATACCGAATACATTGAACCGAACTACGTCTACAGCGCTTTCGAGATTCCCAACGACCCCATGTATACCAAGCAGTGGAATCTCCGCAGTATCAACGTAGAATCTGCTTGGAACGAAACCAAAGGCAGCGGCACAACTGTAGCGATAATTGACACGGGTATTACTCCAGTCGCTGACTTAAAAGAAACCAAATTTGTACCGGGCTACGACTTTGTAAACGATCGCGCCGAAGCCTACGATGACAACGGCCACGGTACTCACGTCGCAGGTACTGTCGCCCAATCAACTAACAACAATTACGGCGTTGCGGGCATCGCCTACGAAGCAGCTTTAATGCCGCTAAAAGTGTTAGGCGGCAGCGGTGGTGGCACGGTTTCTGACATCGCCGAAGCGATCAAATTTGCTGCTGACAACGGTGCAGATGTTATCAACATGAGTCTCGGTGGCGGCGGTGAAAGTCAGTTAATGGAAGAGGCGATCGACTACGCCCACTCTAAAGGCGTTGTCATCATCGCAGCCGCCGGCAACTCCGGCGACAGTTCCGCTTCCTATCCCGCCCGCTATCCCCACGTCATCGGCGTTTCCGCCCTCGGCCCCGACGACGAAAAAGCCTCTTACTCGAATTTCGGCGCAGGGGTTGATATTGCAGCCCCCGGCGGTTCTGAAATGGGCAAGATCCTGCAAAGTACGATCGACCCGGAAACCGGCGCCGAAGTCTTTGAAGGCTACCAAGGCACTAGCATGGCTTCTCCCCACGTTGCCGCCGTTGCAGCCCTTGTCAAGGCCTCCGGCATCACAGAACCAGACGCAATTCGCAGCGTACTCTTGCAGTCGTCGCGAACAGTCACTGAAGATCCCTTAAATCATTTTGGTTCCGGACACCTAGACGCAGCCGCAGCAGTTCAGCTAGCCCAGCGCGGACAAATCAACTTCCGCGATTTCTTCCGCTGGCTGCGCGATAACGGCTATCTCAACCCCCGCTTTTGGATTGACGGCGGCGCAGTCGCCCTGTTGCCTAAAATTGCAATGGTGCTCGGTTCTTACCTGCTGGCTTTCTTTATGCGGAATTATTTTCCGTTCCAGTGGACTTGGGGCTTTTCCGGCGGCTTGATGGCTGGTAGTTCTGGGTTCTTTTTCTTGCGGAACTTGTTTGTATTTGACTTGCCGCAGTGGCCGATGCGGGTGATGGGCAGTTCTATTCCAGAACTCGGCGGTGCAATTAATGGCAGCAGTATGCTGAATCCCTTTTTTGCTAGCGTTTTGATTCCGGGGGTTTTGATTGCTTTGCTGTTGGGACATCAACAGTGGAAGTGGATCGCGATCGCAATTTCGATCGGTTTTGCCAGCAGTTTAGCGGTGAATGCTTTTGTCTCTCCCACAGTCTGGGGATTGGGCACAGGTTTGATATCACAAACATTCTTAATTGTCAATGCTTTTCTGTGTTTCGGACTGGCGCGTTTAGCAATTAAAACAGAGGTGCGATCGGCATGAGTATTACTGTCAAAGGTGAAATTGAACGCAAAGGATTAGGCCCGGGTACTTGGGCATTGGTTGGCCAAGATGGGGAAACTTACGAACTTAAGGATGCTCCTTCTGACTTGAAAAAAGCTGGTTTGAAAGTGAGTGTTAAAGGTGAAGTCCGCAAGGATGTGATGACGTTTGCTATGATCGGCCCGGTGCTTGAGGTGCAGTCTTTTGAGGTGTTGTAGGTCGATCGACTAATCCAGCTTTCGAGCAAAAAAACCCCGGCCAAAATTGGCTGGGGTTTATTAATCAGGGTGCATCTTTATTTACTTTCCAGTGGCTAGTACGATGTTCGGGAGAAATTTGATTTTTAACCGCAGATGCACGCAGATTAACGCGGATAATTTTTGATTTATTGAAATTTTGCTGTTTTGGCTGCAATACGAAAAAAAAACCCGGCCAAAATTGGTCGGGAGTTAATTAATCAGGGTGCATCTACTAATTTAGTCTCCGGTTCGAGGTGTACCTGTTCCGGACTG
This sequence comes from Microcoleus sp. w1-18aA5, assembly GCF_036701705.1. Taxonomy (NCBI): domain Bacteria; kingdom Bacillati; phylum Cyanobacteriota; class Cyanophyceae; order Oscillatoriales; family Microcoleaceae; genus Microcoleus; species Microcoleus sp. w1-18aA5. The sequence goes on from NZ_JAUPTE010000077.1 coordinate 31,353, forward strand.
TTTGCGAAAATTTGGGAAAATTTGTGGTTTTGGCTGCAATACGAAAAAAAAACCCGGCCAAAATTGGTCGGGAGTTAATTAATCAGGGTGCATCTACTAATTTAGTCTCCGGTTCGAGGTGCACCTGTTCCGGACTGTTTGCGAAAATTTGGGAAAATTTGTGGTTTGGGGTGCGATCGCCAAAAAAAAACCCGGCCAAAATTGGTCGGGAGTTAATTAATCAGGGTGCATCTACCAATTAAGCTTCCTGAGAATTCCAGCCCCATCCGGACACTTAGGAATGAAAAATAAATAAGTTGATTAGTTATCGGTTATAATGAAAAAAGTGTGAGATTACAATTTTTACCAA